>JAYVUQ010000392.1:0-6355 GCA_043787785.1 Bryobacteraceae bacterium | reverse complement strand
GATTCGCGCGCAGGACGAGGCGGTGTATAGCCATACGGCGATCCGGATGGCGACGGAAGGGGACTGGCTGACGCCGCATTTTCTTGACCGATTCGCACTCTACAAGCCGCCGCTTTTCTACTGGCTGACGGCGGCGATGGTGAAGCTGTTTGGCGCTTCAATGGTGAGTTTGCGGTTAGGGTCATTACTGGCGGCGGCGGCGATGGTGGCGCTGTTGGCTTGGCGGGCGAAGACGTGGCCGGCGTCGTTGGCTTTGTTGACGCTGGCGGGCAACGAGTATCTGGCGCGCTTGAGCGGCCTGGCGCTAACAGACGTGTTGTTGACGGCGTTGATGCTGTTCGCAATGGATTTACTGCGGCAGGATGAGGTGCTTTCAGAACGGCGATCCGTGATCGGGTTCGGCGTATTGACCGGTTTGGCGATCTTGACGAAAGGCATTGCGGGTTTGCTGCCGCTGATGGCTTTGGGAGCTTACTGTGCGATCCGGCTGGCGCGCCGGGAATCGCGGCCCGGGCTCCGGTCGCTGATGCTGGTGGGGTTAATAGCCATCGCGGTGGCTGCGCCTTGGCATCTTTACCAGTGGATGGCGCACCCGCGCTGGTTTGTAGCGGAGTATATCGGCGTGGAGATCTTGCGCTATGGATTGGGTGCGCCGCCGCAGACTTCGGGCGAGTCGACGGCGATGTTCTATGGGTGGCGTTTCTTGCGGTTGGAGCCGGCGCTGGTGATTTTGGGGCTATTGGCATTAGTGCGCATGCGATCAGCGGTGCCGATGGCGATACTGCTGACGGTGGGGGCGGCGGTGTTCGGCTACCAGTACCGAAACCTATCGTATTGGCTGCCGCTGATTCCGGCATTGGCGATGGTGATTGGCGAAGGGATTGACCGGTATCCACGACTGGCGTTGGTGGCCCCGCTGGCGTTTCTATCCCTACTGACTCCGGCCGGTTTGCGGCGATCGGCCGATCCGCCTCTGCCGGTTGTGGCGGGGCTGCGGCAATATTGCGAGGAGGGGCGGGGGAACGACCTTTACATCCTCGGGACGCCGGATGAGTTTCATGCGACGCTGCTGCCGCTGGCCGGGCGGTTGCGGTATGTGTTCCTTGCGCCGACACCGGAGTATGGCACTGCGGCGCTGGACTTTCATGCGTTGGGAATCACGCGCACGGTGGAGGAGGAGTTGGCGGGAAGTACGCCGAGGGAAGATGTGCTGGCCTGGGAATTGCCTGACCGCCGGAGTTTGGGGACGGTGGTGTTAGCTCGTGACGTGGCAGACCTGCGCCGACTGATGGCGACCAAGCCGACGGCCGATTTTCTGTTGCCGGATGAGTTGGGGGGATGGCGGCGACCCGAGCGGATCGCCGCGGCAAAGGCCAATCGGCCTTGCAGATTTTAGGACATCGAAACAGCTTTGCCGGTACCGGAGGGTACTTTCTTGGCCACCTTGGTGGTGGTGGTGGTGCCTGGCGCTTTGGCTTTGCGGGGCTTACGTTTTTCGGGGGGAGGAGTACGATCACTCTTCCGGAGATTGGGGAGAACGATGGCGAGAACGAACTTTTTCTCGCCGTGGTCGTCGAACTTAATCGAGACGTGTTCTTCATTGCAGACTTGCACGGAACCGAGGCCGAACTTCACATGCTCGACTTGGGCGCCAGTGGCGAAGGCAGGTTTTGCCGCCATATCAGATGAGATCCTCTAGCTAACAGGTTAACAGGTGGAGGCGATTCTGGCAATCCGACGGACTAAGTATTTTGAAATGTTGACTTTACCTGATGGGATGGAGGGTAATGCGCTCGAGTTGCATGGCCTCTGTCCCTTTCACGTTCGTGGTTATTTTCAACGATTGTTCGCCGCTGGGCACGGAGATCATGCCTAGAGAGTGCGGTTTGAAGACCCAGTCGCCGCCGGTGGGCTCGATTTTGCCGGTGAGCTTTTGCGCGCCGAGCGCGATAGTGTATTCGGCTGCCGGATCTATGCGACCGGCCTTTCCATAGACCACCTCGACCCGGTAACGGCCAGCGGGGGCGGTGAAGTTCCAGGCGGGGACGTCGTCGTTGCGGGTCCACTTGGTGATGAAGACGTGGCCCAAGGCATTCTCTTTTTTGGCGCGTTGCTCGAAGCGGGTTTCGATCTCAGAGGACTCGGCTCCGAGGTGAATGACGCCTTGGCGATCCGGCTTAATGGAGAAGGGCACGGTGACGGGCGCGGTGTCGAGCTTGAGCGCGATGACGCTGGCGAAATCGCTGGGGGGCACGGCGGGCAGTGTGAGGATGACGTCGTCTTTGTCCTTCTTGATGCCTACCTGGGCATCGGGCAGGCCGAGGATGCGGGCGGAGAAGACCGGATTTTTGAGGCCGGGGACGCGCAGCAGGCCGTCCTTGGGCCATTCAAAGACGTGCAGGTAGAGGTTGTTGTTTTTGACGGTGGCGCGGCCGAAAAAGGGCAGCCGGGTGAAGGGGCTGGCGGTGGTGCCGTAGATGGCTTCGCTGTTCACCTTCATCCAACGGCCCATGGCGTCGAGGCGTTCGACGAACTCTGATTGAATGTGGCCGTCGGGGGCGGGGCCGACGTTCAGCAGTAAGTTACCGCCTTTGCTGACCACCTCGACTAACATGCGCACTAAGTCGCGCGAGGTCTTGAACTCCGTCTCGTATTTGTTGTAACCCCAGGAGTCCTGATTGATGGTGACGCAGGATTCCCAGAGGGCGGCTTTGCCGGAAGGGTCAACGACGCCGGTGGAAGGTACGAATTGCTCGGGCGTGCCGAAGTCGCCACGGCTGCCGGATTGGCGTTCATAGAGGCGATCGTTAATCAGCGTGTTGGGCTGTAAGTTGCGGATAAAATCATATACTTCGTCGTCGCGTTTGAGGTCACGCAGAGTATGTTCCCATTCGCCATCGAACCACATCATGGCGACGTCGCCGTAGCCGGTGAGTAACTCGCGGATTTGAGCTTTCATGAAGTCGACATAGCGGTTGTTGTTGCCGCCAGCGAGGGGGGGTTTGGACTCCCAATCGCGGCGGGGGCGATAATCGGGGTGATGCCAATCCATGATGGAGTGATAGAAGCCGAGGCGCATGCCTTTGCGTTGGGCGGCGGTGGCGAGTTGCTTGAGCGGATCGCCTGCATAAGGAGTGATCTCCATGTCGTAGCCGGACGTTTTAGAACGGAAGATGCTGAAGCCATCGTGGTGCTTGGAGGTGATCACCATGTACTTCGCACCGGCGTTCTGGGCGAGGTTCACCCACTCTTCGGCGTTGAAGTTGATGGGATTAAACTGTTTGGCGTACTGGTCATATTCGGCCTGCGGAATCTGGAACCGATGGCGCGCCCACTCATGCTTGCCGATGACCGAGTAAGCGCCCCAGTGGAAAAAGATGCCAAATTTGGACTCTTTGAACCAGGCCAGACGCTCGCTTTCACTGAGGGGCGGCTGGGTGGGTTGGGCGAAGAGAGGGAGAACGGCAAGCAGGGCGAAGAAGAATCGCATAATGCGTATTCTATCGGCTTATTCGCCGCCCGACAGTATGTGAGCCAGACTAACGAAGCGGAACTGTTCGCGCACTTGCTGGGCGGCGGCGCGGGAAAGTTCCCGGACGGCATCCTCGACGATTTCGACTTGATAGCCGCGGTTGCGCAGGCCGCGCGCGGCATTGAGGACGCAGATCTCAGTGACGACCCCATAGAGGACACAGCGCTGGGCGTGAAGGGTTTCGAGCAGGGCAGGTAAGTGCGGGTTGGTGAAGCAATCCACCGACTGTTTCTCGATAATCATCTGGGGGGCGATTTTCGGGGCCAAGGAACGTTTGGCGAGCAAAGTGCAATCTGGCTTACGCTGGCCTAGCGTGCCGGCTATGCAATGGGGCGGCCAATGCGCGAACTCAGGGTCGTTTTCGGTATGCGCGTCCATGGTGGAGAAGAGCGGGATGCACTGCTTGGCGGCGTGATGGTTGAGTTGGGCGATGAGGGGGACGAGGTGCTCTGCGCCGGGCACGTAGAGTGCTCCGGCGGGGTAGAGGAAATCCATTTGCGTGTCGACATCAAGGAATACGGTTTGCACGGTAGTTCTCGCTTATATCGACGGCACGGGGGGTGCGTGGCTGTTGGGCGCAGTGATCGCGAGCGGTCAATGCTGAGGGGCTTACGGCGGGCTGGCCATTATGCATCATGGTGAGCAGCAACGGCGCTCCATCGGCGACTTCGTTTTCGGCGGTGATCAAGTCGCGGCCGGCTTGACGGTAAACCTGTTTGGCGCCGGCCAAGGTGGCTTTGCCGGGCGAGAGCTTTTCGGGATAACGGACGCGACCTTGGCTCTCGTATTCCACCAGTTTGTAAACGGCGGCGAGCGCGGGGGCGTCGGCGGAGGTGACGAGGTGGGTGCCGACGCCGAAGGAGTCGACGGGGGCATCGGCGGCAAGGATGGCGGCGATTTTGGCTTCGTCCAGGTCACCGGTGATCATGATGCGGGTGTGGGTAAGTCCGGCGGCGTCGAGGATTTCGCGGACCTCGCGCGAAAGGACAATCGGGTCGCCGCTATCGATGCGCACGGCGGCTAAGGGGTGCCCGAGGGCCGCGGCACGGCGCGTACCCTCGAGTGTGTCGTAAGTGTCGACTAACTGGACGGCACGATCGCCGAGTAAGTGCTGTAAGTGGCAGAAAGCCTCAGTTTCGTCTTCAAAAGAGAGTACCCAGGAGTGGGCGGAGGTGCCGTAGAGAGGGATGCCGAAGCGTTGCCCGGCGAGGACGTTGCTGGTGCCGACGCAGCCAGCGATATAGGCGGCGCGAGCGGCGTAGAGCCCGGCGGCGGGGGAGTGGGCGCGGCGGGTGCCGAACTCCACTACGGCGCGGCCCTGGGCCAATTGCACTAAGCGCGCGGCTTTGCTCGCGATCATGGTTTGGAAGCTAATTGTGGCGAGTAAGAAAGTTTCGACGATTTGGGCTTCGATGAGCGGAGCGCGCAGGGTAAGCAAGGGTTCGCCGGCGAAGGCGACGGTGCCCTCGGCCATGGCGCGGACGGTGCCGGTGAAACTCCACCCGGTTAAGTAAGTGAAAAACTCAGGTGGTGCGTGGGCAAAAACGGGCAATTGACGCAGCCAGCGGATTTCGGCGGCGGTGAAGCGAACCTGAGATAGATACTCAAGCGCTTGTTGCAGACCGGCGACGATGAGATAGTCGCGTTCGGGCGGCAGGCGGCGGACAAAGAGGTCGAAGGTGGCGATGTCGCTCTGCTTACCGGCGGTGAAGTAACCGGCGGCCATGGTGAGCTGATAGAGGTCAGTTAGCAGGGCGGAGGATGAGTCCACTTACTTTTTCTTTTCGGGGGCGTCCGGCTTGACAGCGCGAGCGGCGGTTTGTAACTCCTCCACTACCTTCGTGTCGATTTCATAGATGGCGGGTTCACCCGGGCGCTGGGCGAACCATTGGGTACCGCTTTTGCCGAGGGTGACGCGCTCAGTGCCTTTAGTGCTGGTGACCAAGAGCTCGACGGTTTCGGCAGGCATGCCAGTGTCTAAAAAGCGCAGGCTGGCGAGGTCACGTAACTTATCAATGTAACTTTGGACGGCGACGCCAGCCATCTTTTGGCCAGCCGACTTCCAGGTGTCACCTTGATGCTCGTAAGTGAGGTTGGTCGCTCCTTCGCGATAGCCGGCCTTGCTGACTTCGGCAAAGCCAAAGTCGAAGAGCCTATTGGTGCGGAGGTTGATGAGTGACTTGTCGAGGCGGTCGGCTACGTCCTTTGTAGTTTTATGAACGCCATCGACGGCGCTAGCTTTGGCGAGGTATTCATCTTTGGCTTTGCGGATTTCGATGGACTGAGCGCCGGCGGGGGTGCGCAGGGTGACGGAGGCGACAGGAGTGCCGGACGCAAAGGCGGTGAGTAACTTGGCGGCATCGGGCGGGGCGAGGTTAAGGTCCAGTTTGGGTTCGCCTAGCTTAGCCACCATCTCTTCGAGAGTGAGCACATCGACGCGATAGGCTTGGGGCTTCAGCATCTGCCATTGGCCTTGCCCGGTGCGCTTGAATTCGCTGGTGACGCCGCGGGCGGTAAGGCTAAGCTGGGTGACCTGGTTGGCTTCAAAGGTGAGGAGCCGCTTGTCACGCAGGTCGGTGATGGTTTTGTTGAGGGCGCCCTGAATGAAGGTGCCGACGGTGTAGACCTTGGGGTCAGAGTCGATTTTGGCGTAGAAGGCGCCGGACATGGTGGACTGGTCGCCGATGAGGACGCGATGGGTTTTGCCGTCTTTCTTGCGAATCAGGATATCGATGGCCGGCAGGCCCAAGCCATATTCTTCCAGGGTCTTGGGCTTTTCATCAATGGTCTTGTCGGCGACCAGCGAGGCGAGACTAGTGACCA
>JAYVUQ010000391.1:0-2755 GCA_043787785.1 Bryobacteraceae bacterium | reverse complement strand
GCGGCCAGGGCCGTGTCGACCGTGATCGCGGCTTCGTAGACACCGGGGCCGGTTTCCGTATGCAGCCCTTCAAGTTCCACGTCGAAGGCAGCCATCTGGTCGAGCAGATCGTGCATCAGCGGCGCTTGCGCCGAGGAGCGCAGAATGCTGTAGCCGAACATGCCCGGCGAAAGGTTCTTGAGGCCGGTGAAGTTCTTTTCGGCAAGCGAATGGGGAGTCTCTTCAAAGAGCCAGAATTCGAACTCGGCGGCCATGCGCGCTTCGTAGCCTTGCCGGGTGGCCGAATCGATCACGCGCTGCAGGACACTGCGCGGCGCGATGGGTAGGCGGTCGCCGGTGGCGCTGAACATGTCCAGCAGGTAGAGTTCGGTGGAATCTTCCCACGGCACGTTGCGCTTGGTAGCCAGGTCGATGCGGGCGAAACCGTCGGGATAGCCGGTGTGAGGCCCGGTAAACTGAACATTGTCGTAAACCACATCGGCGCAATCCCAGCCAAAAATCACGTCGCAGAAGCCCATTCCGCTCTGGGCGGCCGACTCAAACTTGTCCCGGCTCAGGTACTTGCCGCGCAGAATACCGTCCAGATCGAAGACGCCGACTTTGACATGGGATGACATGATTTACCTCGTAAAGGGGGTGGGGATGACGACAGCCGTGAATGCCTGGCCCGGGTGCGGGAAAGGAAGTGTTGGTAATGAAGGGGTCGGGGCCATGGCAAGCCGCGTGCTAACGCGAAGATCCAGGATAACAATGATGCTTAAAGTTCACATAGATCAATTTGTCGAATTCGTGCAGCTTTCGATACAATGGGGGCTTATGCCTCGCAAGTTTCTGATGGCGTTCGCTGGTCTGGCCACCCTCCTGTTGGCTGCCGATGTACAAACCGTAGAAGAGATCGTCGCCAAAGTGAATGGCGACATCGTCACTCGCGGCGAGATTGAACGCACCAAACGGCAAGTGGAAGAGATGCTAAAGGCCCGCAAGGTGACCGGCGCCGAAGCCGACCGGGTGCGCGAAGAGGCCCTGAAGAACGCCCTGCGCGACCGCATTGATTCGCTGCTCCTGGTGAACCGCGGCAAGGAGCTTAACATCAACATCGACACCGAGGTGAGCAAATACGTTGCCGATTTGATGAAGCAGACCAAGGAAGTGGACCCCGACAAGTTCGCCGCCATTGTGCGCGGGCAAACCGGCCAATCGTTTGAGGACTGGAAAAGCGAAACCAAAAATCAGATGCTCACCCAGCGCGTGATCGGGCAAGAGGTAAACCGCAAGATCAACGTCAGTAAGGCGGATATCGAAAGGGTCTACAACGAGAACAAAGACAAGTTCATGCGCAAGGATCAAACCTTCTTGCGCGAGTTGTTCCTCACCACCGCCGGCAAGACGCCCGCCGAAGAAGCCGCCATCGAGAAAAAGGCTAAGGACTTGGTGGCCCGGGCGCGCAAGAACGACAAATTCGGTGACCTGGTGCGTGACAACTCCGAAGCCGAGAGCGCCCAAAACGGCGGCGACATTGGCGGCTACGAAAAGGGGCAACTCGATCCCGCTCTTGAGGCGCTGGTCTGGGAACAGAACAAAGGCTACGTCACCGATCCGGTGCGACGCCCGAACGGCTGGCTAATTCTGCGCGTCGAAGAGCGCTTCAAGGCCGGTCAGGCAACGCTCGAAGAAGTGGAAGGCGACATCCGCGACAAGATGTACGGCGAGCGCATGCAGCCAGAGATTCGCAAGTATCTCACGGAATTGCGCGCCAACGCGTTCCTTGAAATTCGCGAAGGCTGGATTGATTCGTCGCCAGCGCCGGGCAAGAGCACAGCCTGGAGTGAACCTGCCTCGCTGAAGCCGGAAACCGTCACCAAAGCGGAGCTGGAAGCCCGCACGCGCCGGCGCCGTCTGCTGTGGGCCATCCCCGTTCCTGGCACGTCGACGTCAATGAACAAGAAAAGTACGGGCACGTCGAGTGTGCCATCGGCCGGCGCAGCCGATAAGGGTTCGTCGAAATCGAAGGCCGTCAAACAGTAATTCGTCTTGAAGAACCCCTACATTTCCGATCTGCAGCCCGACCAGATGGCGACCGGTCTGTTTCTGGTTTCGGCCAAAGACATTCGCCAGAAAAAGTCTGGCGACCCTTTTCTTTCGTTGATCCTCGCCGACAAGACCGGTGAGATCGACGCCAAGATGTGGGATAACGTCGTCGAGGTGATGGACACCTTTGAGCGCGACGCCTTCGTCCGCGTCCGCGGTTTACCGCAGATCTTTCAGAACAAGCTGCAGTTGACCATTCACAAGTTGCAGTCGCTGGCCGACAACGAAGTCGAATTGGGCGACTTCTTTCCAGCCTCCACCCGCGATGCCGGTGAGATGTTCGCCGAGTTGAACGCCCATATCGACGCCATGCAGAATCCGCATCTGCGGGCTTTGCTGCGGGCCTTCATGGACGACGCCGAAATCGCGCGCCGCTACCGCATCGCGCCGGCCGCCAAAAGCATCCACCATGCCTGGCTCAGTGGCCTCATCGAACATGTCCTCTCGCTGTGCGCGCTGGCCAAAGTGACCGCGAAACACTATGCCGGCATCGACGAGGACCTGCTACTCACTGGCGTCATCCTGCACGACGTCGGCAAAATCTATGAGCTTAGTTACGACCGCTCCTTCGCCTACACCACCGAAGGCCAGTTGCTCGGCCATATCGTCATGGCGATGCGGATGATCGACGAAAAAGTGCGGCTGGTGCCGGGCTTTCCGCCCAAAT
>JAYVUQ010000390.1:0-23859 GCA_043787785.1 Bryobacteraceae bacterium | reverse complement strand
TCGGTTCAGCCTTTCTCGGAGTCACTCTCGGCTGTGCCCGCTGCCATGACCACAAGTTCGACCCCATCCGTCATACCGACTATTACCGCATGCAGAGCTTCTTCTCGACTACTGAGCATCACGACATTCCCATGTCCACCGAGGCCGAAAAGGCGGCGTGGAAAGCGCGCACCGCGGCCGTCAACAAGGAATTGGCCGAACTGAAGAAGCAATTGAAAGAGGCCGCCGCCGCCCCCGACAAAGCAGCCATCGAACAGGTGATCGGCGTCAAGGAAAAGCAAGTGCCGGAGCCGTTGCCGGAGTTGAAAACCGTGCGCGATGACCCTAAACTCTACCAGCCAGTACATGTCTTACTGCGCGGCTCAAGCGACGCGCCTGCCGCCAAAATGGGCATGAGGCCCCTGGGCGTGTTGCTGCCCGATGAGACGCCCGAATGGGGCGACACCATCGAGAACCCGCGCTTGCAACTCGCCAAATGGATTGTGGATCCGGCCAATCCGCTCACCGCGCGCGTCCTGGTGAATCGCCTCTGGATGGGCCATTTCGGAACCGGCATCGTCGCCACGCCCAATGACTTTGGCCGCATGGGTGCCCGGCCCACCCATCCCGAGTTACTCGACTGGCTGGCCAACGAATTCGTCGCCGGCGGCTTCCGTGCTAAACCCCTCCACCGCATGATGGTGCTCAGCAATACCTACCAGCAGGCCGTGACGACCAATGCGCAAGGGAATGAAAAGGACCCCCGCAACCGTTTCCTCTGGACTTACAATCGCCGCCGCCTGCAAGCCGAAGAAATGCGCGATGCGATGCTCTCGGCGGCCGGCATTCTCAACCCCAAACGAGGCGGCCCCGGCGTCATCACGCCCATTGAGCCCGAGTTAGTCAACTTACTCTACAAGCCCGACCAATGGGCGGTCACGCCTGAGGTGGCCGAGCACAACCGGCGCAGTATTTACCTGTTTCAAAAGCGAAATATGCGCATGCCCTTCATGGAAGTGTTCGATTCGCCGGACACCCTCTTAAGCTGTGCCCGCCGCGAAAGCAGCACCCATGCACCCCAGGCGTTGGAATTACTGAATGGCTCGCTGACTCGACAAGCTTCGGTCGCTCTCGCCGCGCGTCTCGAAAAAGAAGCTGCCGGGAAGCGAATCGACTTGGCTTTTGCCTTAGTCTTCGGACGCCCGCCAGTGGCCCGGGAGCGCGAAGCCTCGAAACGTTTTCTGGCCACTAGCCCGTTACGGGAATTTACATTGGCTCTGTTTGCCGCCAACGACTTTTTATACGTGCAATGAGCCACTACCAACCAACCCGGAACCGGCGCGAATTCCTGACGGACGCCTTTTGCGGCTTCGGTAGCCTCGCCTTCGGAGCTATGTTACAGGCGGAATTACAGGCGGAAACCGCGAATCCCTTGGCGCCCAAAAAGCCCCATCGGCCGGCGAAAGCCAAGTCCATCATTTTTCTCTTCATGGCCGGCGGACCCAGCCAAATGGAGACCTTTGACCCGAAACCCCTCCTCAATCGCCTCAATGGCGAAGCCCTGCCACCGTCCTTTCGCTCGGCCAAACGGCAGTTCATTACCGGGACACCCAGGTTACTCGGCACCAAACGGACTTTCGCCCAGCATGGCCAAAGTGGCCTGTGGGTTTCTGACTTACTGCCCCACACGGCCACCTGCGCCGACGACTTAGCCGTCATTCGCTCCTGCCAGGCCGATGCCTTTATCCATTCCTCGGCCCAGTACCAACTCTTCACCGGACGGATCTTGCCCGGCTTCCCCAGCATGGGTTCCTGGGCCCTCTATGGCCTAGGTTCAGAAAGCCAAAGTCTTCCGGGTTACGTGGTGATGCCAGATCCCTATGGCACCATCGAAGCCGGACAGCCGGTCTATTCGAATGCCTTTCTGCCGGCCGTCTATCAACCGAATGTCTTTCGCGGGGGCCCGAAGCCGGTGCTGAATTTGGATCTGCCGGAGGGGGTGAGCCTAGCCCAACGCAAGAAGACCTTGGGCTTCATCCGCGAATTGGATGAGGCGACCATGGCCCCGGGCGACGATGAGTTTTCCGCGCGCCTCAGCACTTATGACCTTGCCTTTCAAATGCAGACCGAAGCGCCCGCGATCTTCGATCTGACCAACGAACCCGAGCACATCCGTAACGCCTACGGCATGGATCAGGCGGTGACCGGAGACTTCGGCCGGCGCTGCTTAATGGCTCGCCGCTTGGTCGAAAAAGGGGTGCGCTGCATCACTGTCGTCTCTGGCGGCCCAGCCATTTCGCAGTGGGATGCGCATGACGATATTGAAGAGAATCACCTGCGCATGGCGGCGCGTACCGATCAGCCCATCGCGGCGTTACTCAAAGATCTGAAGCAGCGCGGCCTGCTCGAAAGTACCCTGGTGGTCTGGGGCGGCGAATTTGGCCGGACGCCCGAGGCCCAGGGTGGCAAGGGCCGTGACCATAACAACACGGGCTTATCGATGTGGATGGCCGGTGGCGGCGTGAAGGGCGGCGTGGCCGAGGGAGCCACCGATGACTTTGGCCTCCATGCCACGGAGAATCCGCATCACCTGCGCGACATTCATACGACGATTCTGCATCAACTGGGCTTGGAACAGGATTCCCTCAATTACTTGCACCAGGGCCGCCGCGAGCGGTTGACGGAAATTCAAGGTGAAGTAATCCGAGGCATTGTTTAGTCGAGTTCTCTTCCTACTGTTGACCGGGGCCGTTCAGTTACTCGAAAAGGTTGCCTTGGCTGCGATACACGGGTCGAGCCGTAGAAGCTCGAAGTCCTTGGCCACAAGCGTGTCGATCTCGACTATGGCGAGTCGATCGACGAGATCGTCGCCTAGGGCGTTCTGCGGCTAAACTATTGATTACATTGGCTATCTAAGGTAATTCTAGGTCATCGCCACCCACCTCTACGGAATAAGTCTATTGCAATGAATGACTTGCCTGGATTTCTTTAATTTTTTCCATAGTGCAGCAAAAGGCAACACTTCATTGTAAACTACTGAGACATTGATCTTTAAAAGTTCGTCGGACAGGTATTGGAAAGGGGATGCAGCGGCCAGCGGGGGGTCTGGCTTCTTATTTTCCTGGCGCTCAGCGACGCGATCCGGAATAAAAACGACACCCAAACTCATGCCGGTTTCGCCCACTTCCGCTGCCGTGTTCAGCGCTCTTGGGCTTAAACATTCTTAACTGCCGGACGCTAGGAGGCACCCTATGCTAATGGCAGGCTTGGAGAGCCCCGCAGATGCTGAGAAACTGGTTGGTCCTGTTGCCTTTAACGCTGGCTGGCGCGGTGCCGCAAACGAGCAGCGAACTCTTCGTGACGAATAAAGTGTGGACCGTACACTTGACGTTTACCGCTGCGCAGTGGCAGGCCATGGAACCCAAGGGGGGGCCGGCACAAGGGGGCCCGGGAGGCATGGGTCGGCCAGGTGGCTTCTCGCCGGCGATGTTCATCGCTCCGGCCTTCTGGAAGGGCGACGAAAACGGTGATGCCAAACTGTCCCGCGCCGAGTTTGCCTCGCTGGGGGAGCAGTGGTTTGCCAAGTGGGATGCCGCGAAGTCTGGCAAAGTGACCAGCGAACAACTGAGCCAGGGCCTGAATTCGGTGTTCGAGATGCCCGCGGGCATGGGCCCCGGCGGACCCAACCTGCTGGCACCGAAAGGGAAGAAAAACGGCCTCTCCGGCGCGATGGGAATTGAGTTTGACTATGTCCACGCCGCGCTCGACTTTGCCGGACAGTCCATGGCCGACGTCGCCGTTCGTTACAAAGGCAACGGCACTTTTATGATGTCCCGTGGCTCGTTGAAACGGTCGCTGAAAATCGATCTCCATCGCTTCACCAAAGACGCGCAATTGGCCGGCGTTACTACCTTGAACTTGCATAGCAACGTCACCGATGGCAGTTGGATGAACGAAGTACTCTCGCACCGCCTCTATCGCGATGCCAAAGTACCGGCGCCACGCACCGCCTACGCCAAAGTTTATATTACCGTGGCCGGCCAGTATGACCGTAAGTATTTCGGGCTGTATTCATTAGTGGAGGATCTGGATAGCCGCTTCCTTCAGGAGCATTATCCTACCAAGGGCGGCGCTCTGTTCAAGCCGGTCACGCGAAAGTTGTTTGAGGATCTCGGCGCAGATTGGGAGGCCTATAAGCAGCCCTACGACGCCAAGAATAAACTAACCGTATTGCAGAAAAATCGCGTGATCGAGTTCGGTAAACTGGTGAGCCACGCCAACGACGCCGAGTTTGCGGCGCGTTTGGGCGAGTTTCTCAATCTGGATGAATTTGCCCGTTATATGGCAACCACGGTCTGGCTGTCGACGTTGGATAGCCTGCTAGGCATGGGTCAGAATTTTTACGTGTATCTGAATGCCAAAACCAATAAGTTTGAGTTTCTGCCCTGGGACCTTGACCACTCCTTCGGACAATTTGGGATGAGCGGCACGCAGGAGCAACGCGAGAAACTGAGTATCCTCCACCCCTGGCAGGGCTCTAATCCGTTTCTGGAGCGCGTGTATCAAGTGGACGCCTTCCAACAGCTCTACCGCGCCCGGATGCTGGAATTTAGTAAGTCGATTTTTCAGCCTGCCCGATTTACTAAGCAAGTGGATGAAATTGCCGCCGTCATTCAGGCGGCGGTGGGGGAAGAGTCGGCAGACAAGTTGGCTAACTTCAACAAGGTAGTTGCCGGCGAGGCAGTGGAGGCTACCGGGTTCGGCCCGCCTCGTGGCCCGGGCGGCCCGGGTATGGGCGGTCCTGGAGGGCGTACCAAGCCGATTAAGGCTTTCGTGGAACCACGCGCCGAGTCTGTCGCGTTACAACTTGCCGGTAAGTCGGAGGGCATGATCAATGCTGGCCGGGGCGGGCCCGGTGGTGGACCTGGCGGTGGCAGACCGGGCGGCTTCGGACCCGGCAACATGATCGGCCGCATGCTCTTCCCCAAGCTCGATACCAACCAGGACGGCTCCATTACTCGCGACGAACTCCGCCAAACCTTTACCCGTTGGTTTGACGCTTGGAACCAGGATCACACCGGCCAACTCACCGCCGATCAACTGCGCAACGGAATCAATCAGGACCTGATGCCTCCCATGCCGTTCGGCCCTGGAGGACTCGGCCGACCCGGCGGCCCCAGTGGCCCCAGCGGTCCTGCGCCCCCGAGGCCACAATGATCTCCTCGCCCCGGATGGCTAGCTCGCCGGTGAACGAGATCAAGTTTCCGCTCACCTCGGCGCAGGCGGACGAAATTCGGGCCTGGGCGCGGAGTAAGTTATCGCCCGATCCGCTCGCACAACTGGACACCGACGAATGCTATCGCACCAGCAGCATCTACTTCGATACGCCGCAGTTCGATGTGTTGCGGCGGCGCGGTTCCTACGGGCGCTGTAAGTACCGGGTGCGCCGCTATGGCGCGGCCACCGAGTTATTCCTCGAGCGCAAGATGAAGCACCATGATGTAGTGCGCAAGTGGCGCAGCATGGTGCCCGCCGAGGAGCTTCACCAGAGTGCATCGCTAGCGGGCGGTTGGTTCGGCCGGCGCTTGTCAGCCAGGCGCCTCCAGCCCGTCTGCGAGATCTCCTATCGACGTCTCGCCCGCATCGGCGTCAGCGCACAAGGCTTGCCCATCCGGCTCACTCTCGACGATCAGGTTCGAGCCACACGCGCGGAGGGGCTCGTCTTTTCCGCGCCCGGCTTGGCCGGCGCACTACCCCGGATTCAGGCCATTCTGGAGCTCAAGTACCAGCGTGAAGTTCCCGCCGTCTTTGCTCAACTCATTGCGGAGTTCCGCCTCGTGCCGAACCCAGTTTCCAAGTATCGTTCCGCGGCGGTGGCTCTAGGCTACGGAGCGCAATTGACGCATGCTTAACCTGTGGAAGCCGCTAGTGAGTAACTCGGCCAGCGTCGCCCCAGACGTGGTGTTGGCCCGGCTGCTGGCGGCATTGGTCCTCGGCGCCATGGTAGCCCTGATTTATCAGCGCGTGCGGCGAGAGGAAGCTAGTAACTCGCTCACCATCACGTTAGTATTGCTCTGCGTCCTCATCTCCATGGTCAGCCAGGTGGTGGGCGATAACGTGGCCCGCGCTTTCAGCTTAGTGGGAGCTTTGTCCATCGTCCGCTTTCGCACGGTCGTCAAAGATACCCAGGATACGGCTTATGTCATCTTCGCCGTAGTCGTGGGCATGGCCGCCGGCACGAGCGACTTATGGGTCGCTCTAATCGGAATTGCCGTGCTGGGCGGGGCGGCCTTTGCCATGTCGAAGTTACTCCGCTCCGAGCGCCAAGATCATCCGGAGTACTTACTTCGCTTGCGCATCCCCCCCGGCCAACACTTGGCGAATGTCTTCGCCCAGGACATCGAGCCACATCTGGAAAGCCATGCTCTCGTTTCCATCGGCACCGCCAAGGGTGGCGCGTATGTCGAAATCACCTATCGTGCGCGCCTCCGGCCGGGCCTTTCGGTCATTGCCGTGGCCAGTTCCATCGCCGCGGCCGCCAGTGTCGATGATGTCCAACTCCGGCGCGCGGATGACAACGACAGCTAAGAGTCAGGTACATTAGGCAGGATGCCTCTCAATCGCCGGATCGTTCTCAACTCACGCCCCGTTGGCGCCCCCAAGCCCGAAGACTTTCGCCTCGAAGAAGTCGCCATCCCAGAGTGTGGGCCCGGGCAACTGCTGCTGCGCACGCTGTACCTTTCGCTTGACCCTTATATGCGCGGGCGTATGAGCGACGCCAAGTCCTACGCCGCGCCCGTCGCGCTTGGCGAGCTGATGGTGGGCGGCACGGTCTCGCGCGTCGAGGCTTCGCAACATCCCGGCTATGCGCCCGGTGACTTGGTGATGGGCTACACCGGCTGGCAAAGCTTTGCTATTTCCGATGGCCAACGGCTAGCAAAGCTCGACGCCCACATGGCGCACCCTTCGCTCGCACTCGGCGCGCTCGGCATGCCCGGCTTCACCGCCTTCATGGGTTTGCTAGATATTGGCCAGCCGCAAGCAGGTGAAACCGTCGTCGTCGGCGCAGCCAGTGGCGCGGTAGGCTCCGTCGTCGGGCAAATCGCCAAAATCAAAGGCTGCCACATCGTCGGCATCGCCGGGGGAGCCGATAAGTGCCGTCACGTCGTGGAAGATCTGGGCTTTGATGCCTGCCTCGACCGGAACCTGCCCGACCTGCGCTCCGCCCTCGCCGCCGCTTGCCCCAAAGGCATTGATGTCTACTTTGAGAATGTCGGTGGCCCGGTTTTCGATGCCGTCTTGCCCCTGCTCAACGTAAAGGCGCGCATTCCGGTTTGCGGCCTCATCGCGCACTATAACGACACCGCCCTGCCGCCCGGCCCCGACCGTCTCGGCCTCCTCCCCCGTACCTTGCTCACCAAGCGCATCCGCATGCAGGGCTTCATCATCTTCGACGACTACGGCCATCGGCACGGCGAGTTCCTTACCCAGATGAGTGTCTGGATCAAGGATGGCCAGATCAAATTCCGCGAAGACATCGTCGAGGGTTTAGAGAACGCGCCCCAAGCTTTCATCGGTCTGTTGCAGGGGAAAAACTTCGGCAAGTTGGTCGTGCATGTTTCCTGATTCTGCGCTTAGCGGCCTACAAACGGTAGACTAAAGAAGCCGCATGGCCCCAACTCTAGACCTTGACTCTTTTCCGAACCTCGAAGCCCTGGCTCTCGAGCTCACACCGCATCTGATCCGGTACAACGACCAGTTCTCCTACGTCTTCGCCGGGGTGAAGCTGCACGAAGAAGACCTGAAGGACTTTCTCGAAGAGCCCATCACCGCCCTGCCGCCCAAGGCGCTCGAGCTCATCGTGCCTGTGCAGCTCTTCTTCGTCCCCTATCTCGAGCAGACCAGCGCTTCCGGGAAGGGCAAGCCCGCCGTACTGAAGGTGGTCACTAAACGTCCGCCCGAAGGTGCCTACGGCTTCGCTGCCGGCTTTTTCCGCGATCCCGGCCACGCCTTGTTTCTGGCCGCCCAGGAATCGAACCTCAACGATTACCACTATTACTTTTTCCGCTCCATCGCCGCCATGGTCACCGAGCGCATGCCCGCCATTCACCAGGACGCCTACATCAACCTCCTGGCCGACGAAGTCAAGCACCAGGTGCACGGCGAGATGGACGAAGCCAGTTGGCGCATGAAGCAGGATTATCTCGAAGAGAACGGCATCAAGAAGAAACCCGGCAAGGGTTTCTTTGAGTACGCCCGCCAATCCATGATCGACACGATGACGTTGTACTTGCACGGCATTTGCTGCGATATCGACGTCGAGCCCGGCCCGCGCCAGTTGGCCAGCCGCAGCATTCGCAAGCGGCTCGAGTTTCTGCAGGACGTCTGCCCCCCGCCCGAGGGCCGTCGCGCCTTGCCCGCGCCCGTTCGTAAACCCTAGACTGATCCTTTACGGCCTTTCGAGCACTTCTTCCAGCGTGTCGGCCAGAATAAAGTCATCGAAATAAATCGTATCCACCGACGGCCGGTGCGGACTCCGATGAATGCCCGGCTGGCAAAAGTACACGCTCTCCGGCCCCTTCGTCTTCAGCTTCTTATCCAACACCAATACGCCGTCAAACCACAGCCGTATGTTGCCCTGCGCCGGATTCTCCGACCAATGAATGTGCATCGCCAACTGGTGCCATTTCCCAACCGCAAAATCCGCCGCCCACTCCGTCCCATTGCGCCCCAGGTTTCCCGTCCCGTACCGTATACTCGTCCCGCCCCCCTCCTTCGGCTCCACCCACCAAGTCATCACGTTGTTGTACCTCGGCGGAGGTGTTCCTTCCCAATAAAAGAAATTGTCGCGATCCTTCGGCGGCTCGGCTATGTACAGATAGAAAGACAGATAAGTGTCTGAGCCCTCCTCCACCGTCACCTTCGGCCCGCCCACCTGCACCCGCAACTGCTGCGCGTTAAATACATCGTCTTCATGAATGGTGAATTTGCCGGCGTACTTGCCATGCTTCACGATGTCGCTCACCACTTGCACATTGCGCGGTGTCGCATTCTGGCCCCGCGTGCCCGTCTGGCTCCACTGGCTCAAATCACCCGTCTCAAAATCCGCCTTGAAGATCACTTTGCCCCAGGCGGGAGTCAGCATCCAAACGAAAAACAGTAGCTTCGCCTTCATCGGCTCCCAGTGTGTCATAGCACCCATAATTTGGCCATCGCTAGGTCGGGGTCCCCTCCTCAAGGTCGGGGTCATTGTCAGCCACTTACGAACCCCGACGGTAACGAAGGGGATCCCCAACGGCCGTTTTTTTTCACAGTCCCGTCAGCGGCCGATGCTCCACGACAAAAGGCGCCGGTAGCGTCAGCTCGACCGGCGAAAGCATGCAGAATTCGGGCGACGGCCCCAGCACCATCATCCGTCGCATCAACGCCACTCCCTCCGTAATCAGTCCTGCCAGCGCCGCGTCCAGCTCGGCATAGGACATCCCCGCAGGCTTCGAGAACCAGTAGCTATGCGCCGCCGCCTCCACACCACCCGCCCGCACCCCGTAAAGGCTTCCCGCCCCCCACCCATACAACGCTGCGATTTCGGCATGCGGCTCCACCATCCTGCCGTTCACCGTCGCCACATTCAGCAACTCCATCTGCGCCGTGCTCTCCATTACATAAACGTCGAGGTACACGAGCCGGTTTACCGGAATCCTCGGCCCTGGAATCCATGGCACTGCATCCACCCGGTAAGCCACCGGGTCCCTCGCCAAGCCCGATACCCCCGTGCCCAGTTGCTCCAACTCCTCCTGAAATCGCACCAACTTCGCCGCATAAACCACCTCATCCACGCCAGCTCTCGGGGTATGCCAAAAAATGTAAGCGATCATCCCGACATCATATCGCCTCGCCGATCCGAACTTCATCGATCAACGCCATCTCCTCGGAATACCAGTTGCCCCGCCGTACGTTCACGGGCATCTTGTCCTTCACCATCAGTCACTTACGAAAATTCCCTAACTCGAGCCTGCTATGCTCAGCTTGGTAGGACGGGCCCCCTTGGCCCGTCTCCAAATTCAGCACGGATCCGTTCCGCTAACTGCCGAGGTAAAATCGGGCAATAACCCAATAGAATCAACAACTCTCGGGTTAGTTTCGTCACCTCACTATCGGCCCGATGACCCAAATCCCCCCGTGCCCCGCTGGCTATCGCTCAGGTCGCCCTCCACCCACTCCACCGGAGTGTATTGCGCCACCACCATCTGCGCGATCCGGTCGCCAGCCGTAATCTGGTAAGTCGTCTTCCCCAGGTTCAGCAGGATCACCTTGATCTCGCCACGGTAACCCGGGTCAATCGTCGCCGGCGAGTTCGGAATCGTCAGCGCGTGTTTCAGCGCTAGCCCGCTCCGCGGCCGGATCTGGGCTTCGTAGCCGGGCGGCAGTTCAATGGCGAGGCCGGTGGGCACTAGTTGCGGCACCCCGGGGGCGAGCAGCACATTCTCCGTGGCACACAGGTCCATGCCGGCGTCTTCGTCCGGGCCATGCGCGTATTTTGGCAAAACTGCAGCCGGGTGCAATCGGGTCATCTTCATTTGGATCATCGACGTTAGAATAGCGTGAGTGTCTCAAGTTATCGCTATCGGCCCCATGCCGCCTGAAAAATCCGCTTACGCCCTCGCCCGCTACAGCCGGTCGGCCGATTCCATCCGCCAGTCCATCGATTGGGTCCGGACCCATGATTCGGCCAAGTTTCTGGATAATTTTTACTTCCAGTACGGCCACGCCTCCATCGCCGACCTCGGCCACCTCGCCCTCTGCTTTGAAGGCATCTCCGAACTGGCCGCCACCGAGATTGAAGACGAGCAACTTTGGGACGGCCAGGCCAAGTCCTCCCGCTATCAGGACATTCGCTCTTAGGCGTCGTCACGCCACCTGAATTTACGGCCGAAGAAGCAGCCCGTTATCACGCTGCCGCCGCCAGTTTGATTGAGACCTATGGCCAAGTGCGCGAAGTCACCCTGGCCCAATTGAAGGAACGTTTGCCCAAACCTGACGACATGTCGCCCGCCGCCTACGAGCGCAACCTTGCTGCGCGCGCTTTCGACGTCGCCCGCTATCTGCTGCCCTTCGGCGTGCCCACCAATATCGGCCAAGTCACCAGCATTCGCACCCTCGAGCGGCAAATCCGCCGCATGAAAGCCAGCCCCTACCCCGAACTGCAAAACCTCGGCGACCAGACAGCCGCCGCCTGCGCCCAACCGCCCGCCTGCCGCTGGGATGAAGCCTCCCTCGAGCCCATCGCGCCTACCCTGGCCAAGTACGTCAACGCCGACCAGCACCTGGCCCAATCTCGCCGGGACTTGGCCCTCTGGGCCCAGCAGAACCTGCCCCTGCTGCCCGAAGCTACCCACGACATTGACCTGATGCGCCCTGCGGAACTCGCCGCCGACGTTGTCGCCACCTTGCTCTACCCGGTCATCCATGCGCCCTATCGCAGCCTCTACGAACTTGCCGCCGGATGGAGTGCCGCTCGCCGCGCCGAAGTCATCGAAGTTGCCCTACGATCGCGCGGCAAACACGATGACTTACTCACGAATTTCCGTGGGGGACTTTACGTTTACGACATCATCATGGACGTCGGCGCTTACCGCGACTTACACCGTCACCGCCGTTGCCAGCAATTTCGCCAAGCCTACGATGGCCGCCTCGGCTGGGCCACCCCCGATGGCGCTCCGGCTTTCTACCAAGCGGCCATGGAATCCGCCTGGGCCGCTATGCGCGCCCTGCCCGAGCCCGGTTCGCACTACTTACTCCCCTTCGCCGCGAGGGGAAGATTCCTCTTCAAGATGGACTTCGCCGAAGCCCAATACATCGCCCGCCTCCGCAGCGGCGTCAAAGGCCACTTCAGTTACCGCCGCATCGCCTGGGCCATGAAGGAACGCATGGAGCAGTTGGAGCCCGAGCTAGCTCATCTTATGGCCGGCACCCCACCCTGGGAGGAGGACCCACTCACTCGCTAACTTACAGTCCTTTCATCTTCCAGCCCGCACGATATTTGCGTTTCAGAAATACGTTGGCTGCCTTCTCGTTCTTGAAGCTCAACCTCGCCGAATCCCATTCGAGCGTCGTCTTCGGAAAGCGCGTGGCTAAGCTGCCCAGTAAGACGGTCTCGCTCAACGGTCCAGAGTAACTAAACGCCGCCGACGTCGACCCCTGCCCCTTGATAGCGTTGACGAACTCGTGGTAATGGTCCTTCTTCGCAATCTCCGGTAGCTTGAAATCGCCGAAGTCCGCCTGCGGAAACAGTACCGGGAAAGCGACGTGCGGAATCAGCATCACCCCCTTGGTGCCAACCAGAATCGACCCTTGGTCCGGCAACGGCTTGCCTTCAATCAGCGCCTGAATGCTCTGAGGCGGCCGTTCGTCGCCGTCGTACCAGGTTACGGCCACCGTCTTGCCCTCGGTGTAAGCGGTACCGGGAAACACGTACTTCACAATGGCATTGATGGCCCAATTGCCCTCCGCCGGCGCCGGACCCTCGGCCCGCACGGATAAAGGTGCGGTAAGGCCAAGCGCGCCAAACACCGGGTCATAAATATGGCAGCCCATGTCGCCGAAAGTCCCGGTGCCGAATTCCAGCCGCTTGCGCCAGTTCTCGGGATGGTAATAATCCGTAATGTAACTCACCGGTTTGGCGACGCCAATCCAGTTTTCCCAATCGAGCGTCGCCGGCACCGGGTCGGTTTGCGTGGGCCGCGGCGTCAGGTCGCCCCATTTCTTATTGCTCCACGCATGCACTTCTTTTATCTTGCCCACGGCTCCGGCATGCACTAAGTTCACCGCCACCTGATACTCGGCGGCCGAATGGACCTGGATGCCCATCTGAGTAACCAGCCGGTGAGCCTGCGCGTACTTCGCCAGTTGCCGCGCTTCGTGGACATGCGAAGTAAGTGGCTTCTGGCAATAAACATGTAAGCCGTATTGCATGGCCCGCATGGCTTGTGGGGCATGCATATGGTCCGGCGTGCCGACGCAGATGGCGTCCAGGTTCTTATGCTCCTGAGCCAGCATCTTGCGCCAGTCCTGGTGCAATTGGGCCTGGGGGTAGCTCGTCTTCACCCGCTCGGTGCGCGCCGTGTCCACATCCGCCACGCAAATCAGATCCACCGACGGATGCGTGGCAATGCCCCGCAAAGTGGCCCAGGCCATGCCGCCTCCACCCATGGAGCCCAGGCGCACCCGGTCGCTGGGCGGTGCCGAGATCAGATGCCGGACAAAGAACGGCGCGGCCAGAAAGGAACGGCGAGTAGACATAGGCCCTATTCTATCGGGCTTTGGCACCCAGGCTGCGGAGCTGGTACACTCCAAACTTCCGGATGGAAACGCGGCATATCTCGCGCAACGGCGCAAGGCGGAGGCCTTAAGTGAAGGGAATCATCATCGCGATGACCGTAATGACAGCCATGGCGGCGGAGCGCACGGTTTACGTAGGCACTTACACCCGCGAGGGAAAGAGCAAAGGCATTGAACGCCTCTTGTTTGACGACCAGACCGGCGTCCTCAAGAATGGGGAGTTGGCGATCGAAGCGGAGAACCCCTCGTTTATCGCCATGCATCCGAACAAGCCGCTGCTCTATTCGGTGAACGTCAACACCAAAGCGGCCGAAGAAGGCCACCTCAGCGCTTTTAGGGTTGGTGCCGACGGCAAGCTGACCTTGCTGAACACGGTAAAGAGCAAAGGCATCAACCCCGCCTTCGTCAGGGTGGACCCCACCGGCCATTGGCTCGCCGCGGCCAACTTCACCAGCGGCAGTTGCGCCACCTTTCGTATCGAAGCCGACGGTCGGTTGAGCGAAGCGATTGACTTCCGGCAGCACGCTGGCCACGGCCCGCATCCCCAGCGGCAAGCGGGGCCGCATGCGCACTCGGCCTACTTCAGCGGCAAGCATCTCTACGTTGCCGACCTTGGCCTTGACGAAGTGAAGCGCTACGGCTTCGACTCGAAGACCGGCAAGCTTACCGACGGCGAGAGCCTTCAGGCCATCCATGGCGGAGGCCCGCGACACTTGGCTTTTGGGCCTCAGGGCCGGGTCTACGTGCTGAACGAGATTGCGTCCAGTGTCAGTGTCTTCGATGGCGACAAACTCGTCGAAACGGTAACCGCTTTGCCACCCGGCTTCACTGGCCAGAGTTCGACGGCCGAGATCCTTCTGCATCCCAAGGGTAAGTTCCTTTATGCCTCCAACCGCGGTGCCGATACCATCGCCGTCTTCAGTGTGGGTAAGACGCTCAAGCAAATCGGGCAGACGCCAGCCGGAGGCAAGGTGCCGCGTGGCTTCGTGATCTCGCCCGATGGCCGCCACATGCTGGTGGGCGCGCAGAACAGCGATGTGGTTACCGTCTTTCGCATCGATACGGTTACGGGACTTTTGACGGCCGTGGGAACACCCGTAAAAGTGGGCAGCCCGGTCTGCCTCCGTTTTGCCCGCTAAGTTACTTCAAAATTGAGCGTCACGTCGAATGGCGTAAGTCCAGTAAGGAAGATACTGGGCCCGGGCAACTTATGCTCGGCGCCACGCACTTCGTACCAGTTATGCGCTACCGGCAGCGGCGACACCCGGATAGCCTGTGCGCCCCGGTTAATGCTGACCGCCGTTGCGCCCGGGTGAGGACGATAGACGTCCGGGCCAACCTTATCGACCCCATCGAGCGTGGCATCCTCGCGGCAGTTAATCTCAATGGTGAGCGGCACATCGGTAGTGCCGGTGGCGCGGATGCGCAAGGAAAAGCCCGCCGGTGTTTCGCGAATTTCGGCCGACTGCGTAAGTTTCTGAACCTGCGACTTAGGCCGTTGCTCGCGGGTTTCGTCGAAGGTCATATCCACCCGCCGGCCTGGCGTGAAAGGCTGATAATAGGGCCCTTCGAGCGCCTGCGTCAAGACATAGGCACCGTCCCGGCGCGCAAACTCGCTGGGCTTGAATTGACCCTTGCCGAAAAAGCCCGTCGCGAAGCGCACGCTATTGATGACGGCATCGCCGCGACGCAGCGAAAAGAAGCTCGACTTATCTTTGGTAAAGACGGTAGCTGAAGTAAGTCCGCGGCGGACGCGGGCCACGCCCATCCGCGGGAACATCTTTTCGTAGTTATCGGGCACGGGAGCGCCAGGCCCTTCGAGGTTGACTAACTCGGGCTCCAACATCAATTGGCCCAAGCCGACGGCGTCAACCGCGTAGTGCCGTGCCAGGGTGCGGAAAACCGGATTATTGTCCCGCTTGGCGAGTACCGCCAACGGGTGCCAGTAACGAGCCAGACCGCCGCGGGTATTCAGATCCTGCCGGCGTGAAATCCCAGTCTCCACCTCGTAACCGGTGGACGGCGAACCGTGCAGCAGATACAGCACGGCGTTGATGTTGCGGCGCACGGGTTCAAGCAACGCGGGACGGTTAAGTTTTAAGGCCACCAGTGTCAGGGCTTGATTCACCACCGAGTTATAGACCACGCTGCTGCGCTCTGTGTATTGGTCGTCGGAGTCAATGTCGATGCCTTCGGCGAGCCATTGGTCGATGCGCTTCACCAGAGCCGGGTTGGGGTAAAGCTCATTGAGCGACGCCAGTGCGGCGCACATTTCCCAACGATGGTTGGGAGTATGGACGCCGCCGGTGAGCAAAGCCGGGGTGGCGCGCTTCAGGAACGGCTCGACGAGCGCGACGAGCTCCGGCGCATTCCGCCGCCGGGCTAGCAGGCAAGCGCGAGCGGCCGAATGGACAGCGAAGGACGTATCGGGCGGCGAGGCGAAATTCGTAATCCAAAGGTCGATAGTGCCTTCGGGACTGGTGTGATTCAGGAGAAAAGTCTCGCAAAGCCGCATACGCTCGATCAGCAGCGGGCTGCGGTGGAAGCGCGAGCGCGGATGCAGATAGCAGGGAATGAGAATTTCAAAGGTGTTACTGACGGAACCGCCATTGTAGAAGCCGTTTGCGTCAGCGAACCCGCCGTAGTGGCGGGACTGGGGGTCAATGTTCTGATGGGCCAGCCAGACTTCGACGGCGTGGTCGGTGCGTTCCAGCACATTCGCTTCGAAGGCATCAAGAGAAGATTGGGCAGCGGCAAGTCCGCCGGCGGCAGCGGCCAGCATGGTGCGGCGAGTAGGATGTAGCAACCCTCATTAAAACATCATTCGTCGGCCCGAGCCGCCATGCGCTCTCTCAAAGTATGATCTACTCATACCGTGATTACCCGGCGCGACTTCGGCAAATCGAGTGCGGTGGCCTTAACGACGGCCTTTGGCTTCTCGCTGGTTCCGGCCCAGGCGGCCGTGCGCGAACTGAAGATTTCCCGCACCACGCAGTCGCGCAGTGTGTGCCCTTATTGCGCGGTGGGTTGCAGTGTGATCGTCCATTCTTTGGGCGATAAAGCGCGCAACGTGCGATCGTCCGTGGTCCACATCGAAGGCGATACGGATTCGCCGGTGAACCGCGGAACGTTGTGTTCCAAGGGCATTTCTCTGAAGCAATTTGTCAACTCCGACCGTCGCCTGACGCGTCCGCTGTACCGCGCGCCGGGGGCCAAGGAATGGCAGGCCATTTCGTGGGAGCAGGCTTACGAGAAGATGGCCCGCGCCATCAAGACTTCCCGCGACCGGGGCTTTGTCGAGAAGGACGAGCAGGGCCGCACGGTGAATCGTCTGGAGAACATCGTGATGATGGGTGGCTGCACGGACACCAACGAGATTAACTATCTGATCTCGAAGTTTCGTTTCGGCCTGGGCTTGCTGCCTTATGAGAACCAAAGCCGGCTTTGACACGGCCCTACGGTAGCCAGTCTGGCTGCCACGTTTGGCCGGGGAGCGATGACCAATGGTTGGACGGATGTCGCCAATGCCGACGTCATACTGGTGATGGGTGGCAATCCGGCGGAGAATCATCCGGTGGGCTTTCGCTTTGTGATGGAGGCGCGTCTCAAGCGAAAAGCCAAGTTAATCTGCGTCGATCCGCGATTTACTCGCACGGCGGCCGTTTCCGATACCTATGTGCCGATTCGTTCCGGCACCGATATTGCCTTCTTGGGCGGGCTGATCCATCGCTCAGTATCCACTGGTAAATACCAGGCCGATTACGTGCGGCAACATACCAACGCGGGCTTTATTATCCGGGAAGGCTTTGGCTTTGAAGGCGGCCATTTTACGGGGTGGAATGCCGAGAAGAAGGCTTACGACAAGAGTACCTGGCAATACGAATTGGGCACCGACGGTTTTGCCAAGGTGGACCCGACACTCGAACATCCGCGCTGCGTCTTTCAATTGATGCGGCAGCACTACGCGCGATACACGCCAGAAACGGTGTCTGAGATTTGCGGCTGTACGGTGGCTGAGTTTGAGCACGCGGCCGACATGATTCTGGTGGCGCATGCGGCGAATAAGAGCGGCACGGTATTGTACGCGTTGGGCTGGACGCAACACTCCCACGCGGTGCAGTTGATTCACGCCGCGGCCATGGTCCAGTTACTGATGGGGAATGTCGGCATGCCCGGGGGCGGCGTCAATGCGCAGCGGGGCCACGCCAATATTCAAGGCTCTACGGATATGGGCGCCTGGAATATGTTGCCCGGATATCTGAAGGTGCCGCGCGCCAATTGGACGTCGCTCGACGAGTATCTGAAGGCGAATACGCCCCAGGCACTGCGGCCCAACTCAATGAACTACTGGGGCAACACGCCCAAGTTCATGACTAGTTTATTGAAGGCTTATTACGGTGCCGACGCGAAGGCTGAGAATGGCTTTGGCTATGAGTGGCTACCCAAAGTTGCCGAAGGCGCCAACCATAGTTGGGCTTTCTTCTTCGACGGTATGACGGAGGGCAAGGTGGACGGCCTCATTAGTTGGGGCATGAACCCGGTGGCCAATGGGCCGAACACGAAGAAGATGTTGATGGGCCTGTCGAAGCTGAAATGGATGATCGTGGCCGAGGTATTTGAGACCGAAACGGCAGGCTTTTGGAAGGCGAAGGAGTTAGCTGAAAAATATTATCCCCAGGCCGGCGACGCTGCGAGTATCCAAACCGAAGTCTTCTTACTGCCCGCCTCCTGCTTTGCGGAAA
Source organism: Bryobacteraceae bacterium (assembly GCA_043787785.1). Taxonomy (GTDB): domain Bacteria; phylum Acidobacteriota; class Terriglobia; order Bryobacterales; family Bryobacteraceae; genus JALHNI01. The sequence continues at coordinate 5,800 of JAYVUQ010000390.1, read as the reverse complement.
AGGACGGTGCTTTCGTGAATTCTTCACGTTGGCTGCAGTGGAAAGAAACCAACATCGACCCGCCCGGCGACGCCAAGCGTGACCAGGAGATCATGTCGCGGCTGTTCCTCAAGGTGCGCGAACTCTACGAGAACGAAGGCGGCACAGCGCCGGAGCCACTGAAGAAGATGAAGTGGGACTATGCCACGCCGCACTCGCCCTCGTTGACCGAGGTGACTCGTGAAATCAGTGGCCGCGACCTCACCACCGGCAAGCAACTCTCCGGCTTTGGCGAACTGAAAGACGATGGCTCTACGGTGGCCGGTTGCTGGATTTACTCGGGCTCTTACTCCGAAGCCGGCAATCTGATGACCCGCAGAGGTCAGGAAGATCCCACTGGTTTGGGCCTATTTCCGAATTACTCGTGGAGCTGGCCCGCCAACCGCCGCATTCTTTATAACCGTGCCTCTCTCGATACATCCGGCAAGCCCTGGGATGAGACCCGTGCCCCCTTGCGTTGGGACGGCCAACGGTGGAAGGGAGACGTTCCGGATTATAAGGCCGACGCCAAGCCTGAACAATACGGCTCTTTTGTGATGTTGCCGGAGGGCGTCGCCCGTTTATTCGCCCCGGAGTTAGTGGAGGGCCCTTTCCCTGAACACTATGAGCCCGCCGAATCTCCCGTGGAGAATTCTTTGCATCCGCAGGTGAGCTTTAATCCCGCCGCATGGGTGATGAAAGGCTTAGGCGATCAACTCGGCACGGCGAAGGATTTTCCCTATGTCGGTATCTCGTATCGGCTAACGGAGCATTTTCACTATTGGACGAAGAACGTGACGGCCAGCAGCCAATTGCAAAGTAACTTCTTTGTCGAAGTGCCGGATGCGCTGGCGCGGGAAAAGAACATCAAGAGCGGCTACCTAGTGCGGGTGAGTTCGGCGCGTGGCAAAGTGGAAGGTCCGGCATTAGTCACTAAACGCTTGCGGCCGTTGCAGGTTTCCGGACGCACGGTTTACCATGTCGGCTTGCCGATCCATTGGGGCTTTATTGGCCGAATTAATGGGCCGCTGATTAATAACTTGACGGCGTCGGTGTACGATCCTAATTGCGGAACGCCAGAGTACAAGGGCTTTCTCGTGAATCTGGAGAAGCTATGACCCAGACCGTGGTGAAGCTGATCGATACCACGCTCTGCATTGGCTGCAAAGCCTGCGAAGTGGCGTGCCAGGAATGGAACGACCAGGAGTTTACCCTGGGCACCTTCGGCGGCACTTACCAAACCATGCCGGACCTGGCGCCCAACTTCTGGAACCTGATCAAGTTCAACGAACGCGAAGTAGATGGTGGCATGTCCTGGCTGATGTCCAAGTACCAGTGCATGCATTGCGCCGACCCCGGCTGTCTGCGCGCTTGCCCCGCGCCCGGTGCCATCGTGCAGGCCAAGAATGGCATTGTCGACTTTGTTTCTGAGAACTGCATCGGCTGTGGTTATTGCATCACCGGCTGCCCTTTCGATGTGCCCCGGCTGTCACCCGAATCGAAGAAAGTGTATAAGTGTACGCTCTGCTCTGACCGCGTGGCCGTGGGCTTGGAACCGGCTTGCATCAAGAGCTGCCCGACCAACTGCCTCAGCTTCGGCGAACGCACGGAAATGCTGCGCGTGGCCGATGTCCGCGCCGGAGTGCTGAAGGAAGAGGGCCACGCGCAAGCTGGCGTCTACAATCCGCCAGGCGTGGGCGGCACCAATGTGATTTACGTCCTGAAAGACGCCTCCGACCCGGTTGCTTACGGCCTTCCGAAAGACCCTACCATTCCTCTCAGCGTCATCCTCTGGAAAGGGCCCATCAAATGGCTGGGCACTTTCCTCTTCGCCGGCGGTGTCTTAGGTGCTTTCTTCCACTACCTCAAGTTCGGGCCCAAGCACGAGGAGGGTGCAGATGCAGATGATGAACCGTTATGATTTTGCCGAGCGCGCGATCCATTGGCTCTCCGCCCTCTGTTTCGGTTACGCCACCTTCACCGGCCTCGCTTTGTGGTCGCACAAGCTCTATTGGCTGGCCAGCGTCTTCGGCGGCGGCAACGCTACCCGCTTTGCTCACCCGTGGGCTGGGCTGCTGTTCGCCCTGGCGCTCGGCTTCATGTTCCGCCGTTGGGCGAGTGAAATGCGGCTTGACCAGGATGACCGAGTCTGGCTGCGCCACTCGCACCGTTATGCAATGAACCAGGAGAAGGGGCTGCCCGAAGCGGGCCGGTTCAATGCCGGGCAGAAAATGCTCTTCTGGCTGCAGTTCTTGGCGGCCATCGGGCTGCTGATTACGGGTGTCGTCCTGTGGTTTCCCGAGTGGATGCCCCGTACCTTGCGCCTGTTGGCCATCTCGTTGCATCCACTCACTGGCGTATTGGCCATTGCTCTCATCATCTTACATGTCTACATGGGAACGGCTGCCATTCCTGGGGCATTTTTGGCAATGATCCATGGATCTGTCACTCGTGGCTGGGCTCGAGCGCATCACCCAAGATGGATTAAAGAATAAAAAACTTGCTATAGATTGTTTTTTATGGCATAAGTGACTCATGGGTGCTACTGGAACAGTGATGGTGGATACGGCTGGAAGAGTTGTCATACCTTCCAAAGTACGGCAAGAGATGGGTATCGAGAGCGGTTCGGAACTGGTTATGGCTCTTGCGAACGGCGTTCTGACATTGGTTTCGAAGAAATCCGCACGGCAGGCGGCTCGACTTGCGGTGAAGAATTTGGTACCTGCCGGGGTCTCTCTGAGTGAGCAACTTCTGGTAGAACGGCGTCAGGATGCCGATTAAGTGGCTGCTTGACGCTTCGGCGGTGCTGGCTTGGCTTCAGGAGGAGCGTGGGGCGGAGGTGGTGGATGAGGTGATGGATGCGAGTGCTATCGCCAGCATCAATGCCGCGGAGGTGATCCAGAAGCTGATGGGCCAGGGGGCTACGGCCGAAAAGGCGCTCGAAATTGTGGAGCGAATGGCGATCCCGGTGATCGAGTTTTCCTCGAGCCACTTGCCGTGTATGGCGCGGCTTTCGAACATCAAGGGGCTCTCCCTCGGAGACCGCGCTTGCTTGGCGATCGCCGATACGATGGGCATCCCGGCCGTTACCGCAGATCAGGTGTGGGCGACGATCGGCCCGAAGGTCAGACTGATTCGCGAAGCGGCGGCCCATGGTTGAAGACCGGGCGCGCGTGTTGGCAAGCCGGTATCCGGCCGCCAAAGAGATCCTCGGCTATTATGTGCGGGTGGCCGCATTCTCGGGCGACTTCCATGACGTTGCCTCTTTGGCCAAGCACGCTCCGCCACCGTTGCGGCAAGCGGCGAAGGGGCTGGACGGCGCGGCGTTAAAAGAAGCGACGGCGGCCTATCTGGCGGGGCGCGACACGAAGTCTCCGCGTAGTCTTTTCGCCCGGCTGATGCTGCGCTTCGCGCTGCCGGAGGCGCCAAAGTCTCCCTTGCCGAACCAATGTCCGAAGTGCGGGCAGCCACCGCAGTGCGGCGTGCTGGACCCGGAAGGCGACGGCAACGCGCTTTCGTTGGTTTGCTCGTTGTGCCAGCATGAGTGGCCGTTCCGCCGGGGACAATGCCCAGCCTGTGCCACGGAGGATCCTGAGCAGGTCTACTGCTACCACGCCGAGGAGATCCCGCAGGTGGAAACGCAGGTTTGCGAAGCTTGCCAGCGCTACATGCATCTGGTTCGCCGAGACCGCGATGCGGCGGCGATTCCTGAGTTGGACGAACTGGTTGCCTTGCCGCTCGATGTCATGTGCCTCGATTATGGCTTCGTCAAAATTCACCCCAACCTTGCCGGCGTTTGATGAACCCGGTACAGAACCCAGTACACTGGGAGGCTGGTGGAACTTCAGAAACAACTCGAAAAAATGCAGGCTGACTGGGATGCCCGGGCCAAAGAGAACGCGCGGTATTACGTGCAAACCGCCCAGGAAAACTGGAGCGACGAGGATTTCTTTGCTTCCGGCGAGCAGACAGTCCGCGAGCAGATCCTGAACGACATGATCAACATTTGCCAGGGCAAGCCGCCCCAGGAAATGCGGGTACTCGAAATCGGGTGCGGCGCGGGACGCGTCACCCGCGCGCTGGCCAACGTGTTTGGCGAAGTGCATGCCGTCGACGTTTCAGGAGAGATGATCCGCATGGCCCAAAGTGCCCTCACTCACCATTCCTCCGCACACGTTTATCAGAACAACGGCATGGACCTTTCGGTGTTACCGCCGACGTTTGACAATACTTTCGATTTCGCGTTTTCCACCATCGTGTTCCAGCACATCCCCAGCCGGGAAGTGATTGAAAGCTACGTGCGCGAAGTGCAGCGGTTATTGCGTCCCGGAGCCTTGTTTAAATTTCAGGTGCAGGGTGATGCGTCAATGGAAACTCAGCCGGATGATACTTGGCTGGGAGTGCCGTTTTCGGACGGGCAGGCGGTAGAAATGGGCGAGCGCTGCGGCTTTGAGCCACGCCACCGGCACGGGGCCGGCGAACAATATTTCTGGTTGTGGTTTTTTAAGCGGTAGTTTCTTTCGCCTTACGGCGCGCTTCCCAATACTGGCGCATGCGGCTGGAGACATCGGCGCGTTCAGCCTCCGACATACTTTTGCGCCCTCTTTGTTTTTGAAGCCGCAGGGGCGCGACGGCACGGTGTTGCTGCATCTGTTCCAGATGTTCGATAATGCCGCTAATTCGGTCCCGCTCGATCAGTAAGTCGCGGATGGCTTTTTCCAGATCCATTGCTTCCCCAGATCTACTACAATACAAGAATTTCGGGGAAACAAAAGAGTGGGCCCGCTATTTAATGAGAAATGGCCACTGCGATAATAGCCGATAGCCAAATTTCGCCACCATCATCCAGACCGTAAGACCACCCGTAAGGATCAGCGGCAACCCTACAAATAGGGCGACTTTGCCCCAAGGAAAGCTCTTGCCGTCGCGTTTCAGCGTGAGGATCCAGCCGGCGAAAATACCGACAAAATACAGCAAAATCATGGGTAAAGAGAAGATCATCAGGTTCACGACATCGGGGGTGGGGGTAACCACCGCGGCCACGACGACGATACCGAGGATGGCGTAACGCGAATGCTCAATGAGGAACTTGGGCGTGGTTATCCGCAACATGATTAAGAAAAAGATCAAAATTGGGATTTCGAATACAATGCCTACGCCAAGGGTGACGTTAATGAATAGGTCAAGATACTCGACGATTGAAATGAGCGGCTCGATTTTGATGTCTTTGCCGACGCCCAGGAGAAACTTCAGACCGAAACGGAAGGCAACAAAGTAGGCGAAGAGGCCGCCCGAGATAAACAGGCCGGCGGAGGTGAGGACGAAGGGTCCGGCGAAGCGTCGCTCCCGTTGATACAAGCCTGGGGCGATGAAGCCCCACACCTGCCATAGAATCCACGGCGAGGCGATAAAGATCGAGGCGAGCAAGGGCAGCTTCACGTAGACCGTCATGAAGGTGTCGATGGGGGCGTGGGCAATCAGGCGCGGGGCGAAACCGAGTTCGCGGAGGGCGGTTTCGGCTGGTTGCGCCACCAGCGTCCACATCTGCGGGGCAAAGATAAGGGCGGCCATGAAGGCGACGCCCAAGCCGGCCAAACACTTAAGGAGGCGGCTGCGAAGTTCTTCGAGGTGTTCGAGGAACGACATGCGGAGCATGCCGTCATCGTCGCCGTCGTCATCGTTAGCGGAACTGGAGCCGGAAGAACCGGAGGGAGGTGGAGCGCCGCCGCTAACCACCGCCGGTAGATGGACACCGGCGGAGTGATCCGCCGGCGTTTCAATG
>JAYVUQ010000389.1:0-7157 GCA_043787785.1 Bryobacteraceae bacterium | reverse complement strand
ATCCGTTACCTAGTGAAAGAACTCTTCGGCAGCGCGGGCGAAGAGTCCAACTTCCTGATGCTCTCCGATGGCGGACATTTCGAGAATCTGGGTATCTATGAATTGGTGCGGCGGCGTTGCGACGTGATTATCGCGGGCGATGGCGAGGCCGACCCTTTTCTTACGTTCGGCAGCCTGGGTAACGTGATGCGCATGTGCCGTGTCGACTTTAACGCCACGATCGACATTGACGTGCGCCCCATTCATCCCGGCCAAAACACTGCTTTGAGTGAGAGCCACTATGCCGTCGGCAGCATAGTCTATGAAGATGGAAAAGTTGGCAAGCTGATTTATCTGAAATCCTCAGTAACTGGGGACGAAGATACGTCGGTTGGGCAATACCGGAGCGATCACCTGGGATTTCCTCATGAGTCTACCGCCGACCAGTTTTTCAGCGAAGACCAGTTTGAGAGCTATCGCCTGCTGGGCCAACACGTGGCGGCGAAGACCTTCGGCGACGTTAACTTATTCGGCCAGCTCATCAACTCGACTTTGGATAGCGAAGACTAATGCTCCACTTAAGGACATCTCTCTTGATAACTTAATCATCTTTCTTCTAGCCGCCTGTCAATTACAAAACATGCCGCTTCCACACTAGTCCGCGTTAGGGAGCTTTCTTTGGCTTTAGCTCCAGGGCCGGGTAGTAATCTCCCGGTGTCTTTTGAAATTTCTCCAGCAAACGCTGGTTCGCCTCGCTCGTGAAGCTCCAGTCTTGCCGGTGATAGTTCCAACTCTCCGGGTTTAGATTCTGCGCCTGCCGCCACCACTTACGGGCTAATTCCGGTTGGCCTTGCTGGTGTAAGTAGACGGCTAGTTGGAAAGAAGCCTCGGCCTCGCCTTCCGCGGGGCTACGGTCTTTCACGCGGCGATGATACTCTTCATCACTCATGGCGAACTCGCTCTGGTCGCCCTTCGCTACCCAATCGCGCAACGCGGCGACATACTCATCGCCCTGGGTGCGAATTACTTTTCCCCCGACCTTGAGTTCCTGGTTCTTCGGTGACGCCGTCTCCGCTGGCCTCACCACGCGGCCTTTTTCGTCAATCCAAATACCAGAGGGCACATTTACTAATTGGTAAGCCGAGCTTACATTGTGGCTGGTGTCAATCAGCGTGGTGTAAGTGGCCTTTGCCTGGTCATAAAACTTACCCGCCGCCACTTCGCCGCCCGTATCCTGCGCGGCGGCGACTAACTCAAATCCCTGGCCCTTTAGCTCCGAATATACCTTCTGCCAGACCGGCAGATCAAAACGGCATCCTCACCAGGAGGCCCAGGTGAGCAGCAGGATCTTACGTCCGCGAAAGTCTTTGAGGCGTACCGTTTTGCCTTGGCGGTTTTGCGCCGAGAAGTCCGGCGCTTGCCTGGACTGCAAAAAACCGCTCCGCAGGGCAGGCATTTCACCCAGGCTCCACGCTGTCCCCTCATGCACCAGCGGCTGGCGAACCTTGCGGGCAAAGCCACTGAGGTTCAACCAGCCGCTGCGTTTTAAGGCTTTCGGTAGCGGGATGCAGATGTCCTCTCGGCATGCGCCTTGCGGTTTCACCGTGAACTCGTTCACCCGGGGCAGTTCCGCCGCGGGTATCCAGAGGTCACCGCTTTCGAGACGGCTGTCGGCGAGTGCGGTTACCCGGGCGCCAAAGAGAATGGTCGCGGTCTGTTTGGGCACGGCACCCCACAGCAATCCGGATCCGCACAGTACCGCACGACGATGAATCATACCCTTATTGTAGTTTAGCGGGCGAAGCTGAAGCCGAGGCCGGTGGTGTAAAGGAAGTCGTTCGGCTTCCGCCCTGGAACCGGGTTGCTGAGGCGACGGTTGCTGATGGCTACCGTCCAATTGAGCCACTTGGTAAGCGCGGTGGTCGCGCCGGCGTCAAAGTTCATACGGTACTCTCCGGAATTGCTCAGGTTATTGAACATGCGGAAGCCTTGCACCAGGCTCGTTCGGGAATTTAGCTTGTAGTTAAAGTCGTTGCCCCAGTAAGCTTCCGCCGAATTGCGGGTAAAGGCCTTCTTGGGAGCCGGGTCGAAAGATTCGCGATTCCAGGCCAGGCCGCCGACAAGGTCGAGAATACCGCGTTCGGTCTTCCAGGCGTGATAGCCCAAGCCACCGCCGACGACGACGCGCAGATCGAGTGACTGAAACTTATCGTATTCGTAGTCGTTGAAGCCGTTGGCAAACAGCTTCTTGGTGAGGTTGCGGCCGTAACCCCAGCCGCCCCGCACCGCGCTGGCAGTTGGAGCGTTTACGCCATTGAGCGTGGCCGAGGACCGGATCGAGTTGAAGTACGCGGTGGTCCGGCTGGTGTTGGAAATACGAGCAAAGTTGAGGGGCGTGGTGATCACGCTGGTGACGGCGTTGCCCTTGGTGCCGGCTAAGGCCAAGCTGCCGTTGATGGTCCACAGATCGAGCAAACCGGGACGAAGGAATCGCTGATAAGCCTTCTCTTCGGCGTCATTCCGAAGCGTGACAATCTGGGCGGCGTCGACGATGCGGGCTGCGCCGGGAGCGCCGACCTGGATGCGGCCGTCCTGGGTCTGGATGGTGGCCTTTACCGCTTGGTCGCCGGCGAGGACAATGTTCAGGGGTTGGTCGGTCGTCACGGTGGCGATATCATCCCATTTCAAGGTGACGGCCCCAAAGTTCTTACTTTGAATAGTGACGGTTTGGCCGTCCTTTTTCACGATACTGCCGGTGATCCGGTCGCCGTCTTTGAGCACGATTTGGTCAGCCTGCAAAATAGCTAAAGCCAAACTTGCCAAGAGCAACCGCCCGGCCACGGCCTTGAATTTACAAGTACTCATATTTTTCTCTCCAACTTTATTGTGATCCGTGCCGTAAGTCCCGAGGAAGGCGTTCGCGCAGCCGCCACTTCCGCTTAGATGATTTTGCCGGCAGCCCGGATACGTTTATAGACTGCCCCGGCGATCATTAAGTCACATATGAGGAATGCCCGTCAGGGTATGACCGGCATTTTTCTTCCGGGCATTTTTCTTCCGGGCATTCTTCTTCTGTGGGAAGCGACCCACGGTGAAGTCACATGCATGATTAATAATACTGGTAACCAACCCAGGCACGCGGTGACTTTCCGCCCCAGCCAGTTGTCCTTTAGGTGTGAGATGCTCTGACGAGTGGAGAATAATCCGGCACAAGAACGATTGGATGAGGACGCCGCGCTTTTGCGCAGCGTCCGGGAAGCGGGAGAGGGCGATTTGCGGGCTTTCGAGCAGCTGATGGAACGGCATCAACGGCGAATTCTCGCCGACTGCCGCTATCTCACGCGGGACGAATCGAACTCCGAGGATCTGACGCAGGAAGTCTTCGTGAAAGCCTTTTTCGCCCTGCCCAACTTCGAAGGACGCTCCTCTTTTCGGCATTGGTTGCAACGCATCAAAGTGAATCAATGTCTAAATCACCTGAAGAAACGCAGTGGCAAGGGCGACTTGTCGATTGATGAAGAGAACCTTGTGGGTCACCAGCAACTCCAGGTGCCGGCCGAAGCTATAACGAACCTGGAAGCCGATGCGCGCCGCCAGCACATTGACGCGATCCTGAATTCCATGCCCGCCACCCTGCGCCTTCCGCTCGTCATGTGCGACATGGACGAACTCTCCTACGACGAGATTGCCGTCTCGCTGGGCATTGGATTGTCCGCCGTCAAGATGCGCATCAAGCGAGCCAGGGAGCAGTTCCGTATCCTCTATGGGGAACAAGAAGCCGCATCATGATCCCTGATCCCCTCGATCCCGGGCCGCCGATCGCCGAACTGAAAGAGCTCCAGCGCGAAACCTCTGAGCGCTTTGCGGCCAAAGTTCGCGGCCGCATTCATCGCCGCACCACCACCACTCAGCTGACCGCATACTCCTGGCATATGCCCAAAAGCACATTGCTGGAGATGATACGTTTGTTTACCCACTTACTTCAGTCCTTTGGCACTCAGAAGGAGCCCTAATGCAAGAAAAACTCACGCAAGCCTTTGGCGGCCTGCTGGACTCCACCATCGCGGCGATCCCCAGGGTCGTCGTCGGGATACTACTCGCCATTACCGCCCTCATCATCGCCAAAGTGATTGAGCGCGTTCTCCGCAAATCGCTCACCCAGATGCGCTTCGACGAACTGATCGCTAAGGCCGGCATTGACCAGGCACTGCACCGCCTCGGAGTGCGCCAGCCCTGGTCGTCATTGCTGCCCCGGGTGAGTTACTTCCTCATCCTGTTGGTGCTGGCCCGCACGGCCGGCGATGCGCTCGGGATCGCAGCCGTTTCCGGAGCCATCGGAGCTTTCTTTGCCTATCTCCCCAACGTCTTTGCCGCCGTGGCGCTTTTGCTATTGGGTAGCACCATGGGCCAGGTGGTGGGGCAAGCGGTGACTTTGTCGGCTGAAAGCGCCGGCATCGACTTCGCACCCTCCCTGGGAAAATTGATCTCCGGCGCTATCCTGTTCGTCTGCGCCATGATGGCCATCGCCCAACTCAAGATCGATACCGACATTGTCCGCGTCGTGACTACGTTGGTGCTTGGCGGCGCCGCCTTGGCCTTCGGGCTCTCCTTTGGCCTGGGCACTCGCGACATTGTCCGCAATGTAACTGCCGGCTTCTACGCCCGCAAAGTGCTCGTCATGGGTAAGCCGATTGAGATCGCCGGGCAACAGGGAATTCTGCGGGCCATTACTGCCACCCATCTGATCCTGCAGCACGAGGGCCAAGAGACGAGCGTCTCCAACGCCACCTTGCTTGACCACGTGGCGAGGCAATAACCAGCGCAGATCGCTTCAGACGACCGGTTCGCCGTGGATCAGCATGAAGGTGCGTTTCCAGCGGGTTTTGGTGAAAAAGTTGGTAGCCAAATCGACAATGTGGTCGAGGCTAATTAAAGAGCCAGCCAGGCGGTCGGTGGTGGTCTCGTAACTCCAATAGATGATGAGCGGCTTGCCGATGATGTTCTCGCGCGGGACGAAGCCCCAGTAACGCGAGTCGAGCGACGAGTCGCGGTTGTCGCCCATGGCGAAGTAGGCATTCAGCGGCACGACGATTTCGCGGTTGACGATGTGGTTCTCGAGCATCCGCATCAAGCCCGGGTTGGGGCGCACGTTGGGCTCACTCGGAAAGTTATCGCGGTAAGAGTCGAAGCCGGCCCACTTGTGATACTTGTACTGTTCCTTGATCGCCACGCCATTCAGGTAGACCTGCTTGTTCTCAATGTGGATGCGATCGCCGGGAACGCCGATGACGCGCTTGACGAAGGTTTGGCGGATGTCTTCCGGAAAGCGAAAGACAATGATATCGCCGCGATTGACGGGCGAATAGGGCAGGAAGTATTTGCTGACGGGGCCACCGGGGGCATAGGCGAGCTTGTCCACCAGCAGATGATCACCGATCAGTAGCGTGTCTTCCATGGAGCCCGTCGGAATGACAAAGGCCTGGACGAGCGTGGTGGTGCCGAAAAGCAGCAGGACAATCGTCACGGTCCACTCGGCGATGGTGCCCCGGGGCGGCTCTTGATCCTTCGCCTTACGTTTGAACAAAAAATCCCAAATAACGTTAGTGCTGCCGGAAGCGGTGGTCGTTTTTTCCAATGTGTCTACCAATTCTTATTCTAGTCCGGTAATCGAACGTCGGGCACGTCCGGTTGGGGGGAGAACTCGTCGGGAGGAGTTTGCGAGAACCGCCGCAGGCCCAGCACCTCGGTGAAGGCGATGTAAATGTTCACCAAGCCCACCCCGCTTACCGCGCCTCGAAAGTAGGCGCTGTCCCAGACGCGGTCCCATTTGGGCGAAATGTAGCTGAAGTAAGAGAAGCCCCATTGGTCGAACCACGGGTACACCAGGAGAAAAATCCCGATCTCCATGATCAGCACGGCGGTTAGCAGTGCCAGCACCTTGTGGATCCAGCGAAAGGGGGGAGTCGCTTCGCTCAAGCACCGGCTCCTGTGGCGAATAATTCCAACTGACGCACCGGGGCAAAGGTGCGGCGATGCAGTGGCGTGGGTCCCCAACGATTCAGTGCCGCTTTATGCTCCGGGGTGCCATAGCCTTTGTTGCGCCCCAAGCCATAGGCGGGAAACTCGGTGTCCCACGCTTGCAGCAAGCGGTCGCGAAAGACCTTGGCCACAATGGAGGCGGCGGCGATCGAGTGGGATCGAGCATCGCCCTTAATGAGCGCCTTCTGCGGGATCGCCGACTCCACCGTGACCGCGTCCACCAAGAGCATTTGCGGCTGCGTAGCCAACGCCTCCACGGCGCGGCGCATGGCCAACCGGCTGGCCTGCAAAATGTTGATTTGATCGATTTCGTTCACTTCGCCGCGTCCAATAGCCCACGCAATCGCCCGGGCCCGAATCAGAAGATCCAGCCGTTCCCGCTCTTCCGCATCTAGTAGTTTACTGTCGTTTAAGCCCCGGATGCCATGATGAGGAGGCAGAATGACTGCTGCCGCCACCACGGGCCCGAACAGACAACCGCGCCCCACCTCATCCACACCGGCGATGAGGTGGAAGCCCCGCTGGCGGGCCCGACGCTCGAACGCACTGTGGCAGGTGGCGCGCAGTTGAAGGAATCCTGGAAATGGAAAGATGGTTTAGCGGGTCTCGCGCTCGCGCAAACGGGCGGCCTTGCCACGCAAGGCGCGCAAATAATAGAGCTTCGCGCGGCGCACACGGCCGGTGCGCACAATCTCAATCCGGTCAAGGATCGGCGCGTGCAACGGGAAGATTCTCTCCACGCCATGACCAAAGCTGATCTTGCGGATAGTAATCGTTTCGCCCAACTGCGAACCCTGCTGCGCGATCAAAGTACCCTCAAACGCCTGCAAGCGTTCTTTTTCGCCTTCGCGAATGCGGACCTGGACACGAAGGGTGTCGCCAATCTGAATGTTCGGAATGTCCGTGCGCTTGTTCGCTTCGAAGACTTTCATGATCGCGGTGTGATTCATAGCAACCTCTTTAAAATGACTCCTCTACAGAATAGCTGGTTCTAGCGGCCTTTGCCACTCCGTCCCTCCGTTTGGGGGCGAAGTGATTGATTTTTATAGGGAATCCAGCAAGCCTGATACAGTACCAGCATGACTCGCCGCGAGATTCTTGCCTTGGCCCTGGCTCCCCAGCAAATGAATTACCAGCAA
>JAYVUQ010000388.1:0-2183 GCA_043787785.1 Bryobacteraceae bacterium | reverse complement strand
ATCTTTTCGGTGACGGTGCCGGAATAACCCGTACGTTTGAAGGCACCAACGTTGAATACCGAGCTGTTCGAGTTCAAGTCCGGCAGTAATTCCGACGTCGGCAAGAGGCCATTAGCCCCGGCCATGGTGAGCGCGCCATTGCGTACACTTTCCCGGTAGGCGGCGAGCGAAACCGTCCGCGAACCCACCACCTTGTGATAGCCAAGTTCATAATTCTCGGTCCGTTGCCTTTGGACCGTGCCACCAGAGAGGGTAAGGCGAGGGAACATGCCCAAGGTCGCAAGATTCTGCGAAAGGTCAGAGTGCCGTTCTTCGCGCGGATTGAGGAGTTCCACGGGAGGAGCGCCGGAACTGAAACCAAATTCCACCCCGCCCAACGAGCCCAGGTCGTAGGTGGCACGCGCATAGGGGCTGACGTAGTTCAGGCGCTCAATAAACGTCACTGAATCGAGCGAAAAACCATACTCCACCAGGAGTTCGTCAGTGATCTGCTTCTTCTCGGCAACGGCTAGGGAGAGCGTACGCAGTATCGGAGCGCCGGACCCGTTCAAGATGCCCCCACCGGCGCGCATCGGCAGGAACACTTGGCGCATGGTGAGCTTCACTTCCGGGTTCATGAAAGCCGCGTCGCCACTGCCACGGCGGTAGCTGGTAAGGAAACCGGCGATGGGTGTGCCGTTGGTGGGCGAATAACCGACATTGCCGCTCACACCCAGATGATTGGTGCCAAAGACCGAGGTGGCCATGGCAAAAGCGGTGCCCAGGTCTTGCTGGCTGGAATAGCCTTCCGACTCGCCAGCCGACACCTTCACCAGCCCGCGGGTATCGGAGAAGATGCTGCTTTCGTGGCTCGGCTTGGGTTGCGAGATGTCGTAGCCCGGCAGCAGGCGCAAAACGGGCCGGGTGGCCGACGCGCCTCGCAAGACCCATTTCCATTCCTCGCTCATCAGCTTGGCGGCCCCCGGCGCGGAATAGAATAGCTCCACCGAACTAAGCAAACTGGCCAAATGAATATTGAGGAAACTGGCTCGACCAGCCTGCACCTGGATATTGCTTTTCATGGCGGGCACAAAACTCGCCAGCGTTACCTTGATGCTGTAGATATCCGGCAAGACCTGATCGAAGCCAAACTGGCCCCGTTCGTTGGTAATCGCGCGGACGATCGGACGGTCATAACGGTTCAGGAGCCACACGGTCGCGCCCATCTGGACACCACCAGCGGCATCGGCCACCACCCCCAGCACCGTGCCCGGATTTAACGATGACATCGCCATCATCCGGCGCGCGTCGGCACCTTGCCCGGAACTCGCGGACACACCCGCGGCCAGGAGACTAATAACGAAGGGACGCAATAGATCCTTCACCGGCTGACCTGCCCTCCAGTGTGGCAGGAAAAACGACAGTTCCTACAATATCGTAAATATGGTGGACGGCGTCAGAATCTGGTTGGAGTTCCTGTCCGTCACCTTCATTTTGAGCGTGTACTTACCCGGCTCCAGGCTCTGGAGCGGCAGCAGTTTTTCAATCGTCACCTGGTTCGCCGACGCGCCGACGATGTCCTTTACTTCTTCGGAAAACTCGAGCACCTTAGCGTTCGTGCCGTTCCGCATGATCTCGTATTCAATGGTACCATTCGGCTTCTTACTCTTCTCGTCGGGGGAGAAGTTATAGAAGTTGGCGAAAATACCCATCTTCTCGTCGCGGCGGAAGCTCTCGCTCAGGCGCGGGCGTACCTTCGACGTGCCAATGACGAACTGGCCCGCGCCAATCTGCTTGGTGGGCACCTTCTCGATCATGTCGGCCAGAATCACTGAGCTCATGCCCAGCTTTTCGTCGTCAAAGCGAGGCACGTCGAGAGCGATTTCGTAGTTGTTCATATTGCCGCCAATGACGTCCTTGGCGACGACGTTCAAACGGTAACGGCCCGGAGCCAACGGCACGGCGTTCTGGTAGATCGCCTTGCCCTTCGAGGCCTCGGCCAGCATCTCGGTAGGCACTTCAATTGACACCGGATGTTCAAACACGTTCGCCACGCGGCGGGTCATCGTCGTTACCCGGGCGTAGATATTCACCAGGGCCTTCGAGAGATTGGCCTCCTGCTTAAACTGCAGGTCTTTGCGTTCAAATTGGATGGTGACATAGGCATTCACCGTCGCATTGGTCATCTTGATGAAGTCGATGCG
>JAYVUQ010000387.1:0-2048 GCA_043787785.1 Bryobacteraceae bacterium | reverse complement strand
AAACTGCACATCTTCGGCCGCTATAGCTTGCAGCAATTCCGGGTGTTGGCCCCCGGCTCCTTCGGTCTGGTCGCCGGCGGCGGCGGTCTCGATGCTTCTGGCTCTACCAACGCTTACGCTGGCAAGTCCGATTCCCGCAATCACTCCATCGCCGGCGGCTTCGACTATTCCGTCAAACCCACCCTGCTTACTGATTTCCGTTTCGGATACTTCCGCTACAAGGTCTTTGGCCAGCCCAACGGCATCGGTACCGCACCGGCCAAGGACGCGGGTATCCCCGGCCTCAACGTCGACGATAACTTCAACTCCGGCATGCCCGCCTTTTTCATCAACGGTTACGCCAATAACTTATTCAGGTTCGGCTACGCCCTCGGCGTCAATGGCTGTAACTGTCCGCTTATTCAAAATGAGCACCAATATCAGTTCGTCAATAATTGGACCAAAATCCAAGGCAACCATACCTTTAAGTTCGGTGCCGACATTCGCCGGGCGGCCAATCTCCGCGTCCCTAGCGACCGTCATCGCTCTGGCGAACTGAACTTCGATGCCGCCCGTACGCAAGGCCCCACCGGCGGTGGCTCCGGCTTGGCCTCGTTCCTGGTGGGCGATGTCTCCCGGTTTGAGCGCTACGTCTCGAATTCGCTAAACGCCAGCGAAACCCAAAACCGTTGGTTCTTCTTTGGCCAGGATTCCTGGCGCATCACCAAAAAGCTCACGTTCAACTACGGCCTGCGCTGGGAAATCTATCGACCGCAAAAGGTCTCCGGCCCCAATCAAGGCGGCTTCCTGAACTCCACCACCGGCGAGATCATGGTCGCGGGGCAGAATGGCGTCGGGCTCGACCTTAACGTCACCTCGCCCCTCACCAACTTCGCACCCCGCATTGGGCTTGCCTATCAGCTAAACCAAAAGACCGTCATCCGCGGCGGCTACGGCCGTGGCTATAACCTGGGCGTCTTTGGCTCCATCTTTGGCCACAATGTAACGCAGAACCTCCCTGTGCTCGGCATCCAGTCCGATCAACCAGCCAGTAACTTCGATAGCGTCTTCGCCCTCACCAAGGGCCCCACTTCGCTTGACCCGGCTCAGATTCTGGCCCGTCAGCCCCTCGGCCCCAACGGCAATCGTTTGTTGCCCAATGGCGTCACCGCCTTCATGATCACTAACCCCATCCGCTTCCCCACCGTCGACGCCTGGAACTTAACCGTCCAGCGTCAATTAGGGAAAAGCATGTCCATGGAAGCCGCCTACGTCGGCACCAAGGGCACCCACGTCTTTGCCGGTACTGGCGGCGATTACGATCCCAACCAAGCCGATATCAATGGCTTTGGCACCCTCACCACCAATCAGCGCAAACCTTTCTTCCAGAAATTCGGTTGGGCGCAGAATTTGCGTTACTTCGGCAGCGATGCCTCGAATAACTACCATTCCATTCAGGTCCGCTTCGACAAACGCTTCGACAGCGGTCTCTCCGTCATGTCGCATTACACCTTCTCCAAAAACATCGACTACGACGGAACTTACTATCCGCGCGATGCGAAACTCGCGCGCGGCGTCTCCAATAACAACCGTCCGAATGTCTTCTTCATCGGTTCGCTCTATGAGATTCCATTCGGTAAGGGCCGCAAGTTCTTATCGAATAGCTCAAGGGCCGCCGAGTTCTTTCTGGGTGGCTGGCAGGCAAATGGTACTTACAGTTGGATGAGTGGCCAACCCTTCACTCCCAGCTATCGCGATTGCAATGCTGACCGCGATACCGGCTGGTGCCGTCCCGACCTCATCGGCGACTATAGCGTCAGTAACCCGGGCCAGCAAGGTTGGTTCAAAACCACCTCTGTTCCTCTTACCGCCAACGGCCAGATCGATGGGCCCTGGCAGCGTCCCCAGCGCGCCAAATTCGGTACCATCGGCCGCAACGAGATCTTCGGACCTTCGTTCGCCCAGATGGACATGTCTTTCTTTAAGACATTCCGCATCCGGGAAGGCAAGACGGTGCAATTCCGCGCCGAGAGCTTTAACTTCCTCAACCACACCAACCTCGCCAATCC
>JAYVUQ010000386.1:0-9354 GCA_043787785.1 Bryobacteraceae bacterium | reverse complement strand
CGATGGAATTGAGCACTTGGCATTGACGGCAGCAGGGCCTGGATGGTAGCCGGATGGGAGAGTCGGCGGCAGAGGTGCTGGCTCGTGCGGGCTGGGCGCGTTCCGTCGCCGGGGCCGGGCCTTATCTATCGCTCTACGCGCGCACCGCCGTCACCCGAGCGGCAGTTGACGCGGCAGTGGCGAGGTTGGAGTTGCACGAACTCCCGGCGGCGCGCGGATGCACGTACGTGGTTCCGGCCGCGCATTTCGCCTTGGCGCTGGAATGCGCGCGCGCGTTTGGGGATGGCGAAATGGCCACGGCTTTCAAGCTGGGGGTGACGGCGAAAGAGGTGGAGAAGCTCGAGCGCGCCGTGCAGGATGCGCTGCGCCAGGGTCCGCTGGATCCGGCCGAATTGACTCAAGCCTGTGGCGCGGCGGTGAAAAGTTTGGGCGAAGCCGGCAAGAAGAAGGGGCTCAGCTCGACGTTGCCACTGGCCTTGGGCCGCTTGCAACGCCAGGGAATCATCCGGCGCGTGCCGGCGAGTGGCCGGCTCGACAACCAGCGCTATCGCTATACGCTTTGGAATCTGCCGTTGCCCCGGCGGCCGGCGGAAGAGGCCTTTGTCGATTTGGCCCGCCTCTACTTTGAGCGGACTGGACCCGCGACGACGGCCGAATTCCAGTGGTTCTCCGGCCTCGGCGTGAAGAAGGCGCAAGCGGCGATGCTGCCACTGGAGCTTGATCGCTTTGACGAGCAGCGCTTCATTTTGCCTGAGCAACGCGAACGAGTGGAGCCGGAGCATCGCGAACGAGTCAAGAAGGCCAAGGCCGGTACGCGAGTTGCTTTGCTCAGCAGTCTCGACGCGCTGTTTCTGTTGCGCCGCAACGTACGCGACTTTGTCGATACTACGGATGCGGCACGCGACATTCGCGGCGAGCAGCAGATTTACCAACTGGGTGGTATTACCGACTTGATGTTCAATGCCATTCTGCGCGGCGGTCGTCTGATTGGCCTTTGGGAGTACGATGTGGACCGGGCGGAGATTGCCTGGATGACGTTCGGGAAGAAAGACAAAGCCACGCAACAAGCGGTGGCGGAGACGGAGGCCATGATCCGGACCGAGTTACAGGACGCGCGCAGTTTTTCGCTCGATAGCCCGAAGAGCCGTCAGCCGCGCATTGATTGGCTAAGAGCCCAGTAGCTCCTGATAGATCTGCCACGTGGCCGCAACGGCGCGCGGCCAGCCGCAATCCACTACGCGGGCCACGCCTCGTTGTTGCCACTGCTGCCTGAGGACGGGATCCTCGCAGAGGGCAAGCAAGGCGGCGGCCAAGGCATCGGTGTCTTCGGGGTCGATCAACCAGGCCGCGCCGCCGGCGGCTTCGGGCAAGGCCGAGCGCGTCGAAGTAATCACGGGGAGCCCGTGGGCCATCGCCTCCAGCACCGGAATCCCGAAGCCTTCGTCGAGGGACGGAAAAGCAAAGATGCTGGCTTGCGCGTAGGCCCGTTCGAGTTGGGAGGAGGAAAGGTAACCGGGTACGCGGATGCGGGCGCGCTGGGGGCTGCGCTCGATGGCGGCCAGCACTTCTTCGGCGCCATAGCCAAGAGAACCGGCCAAGTGTAGCTGCCAAGGTGGGGGGATGCGGGCAAAGGCGTCTACCAAACGCGTTAGATTCTTGCGCTTTTGGATGGCCCCCAAGTGGAGGATGATGGGGAGCCTTTGGCGATTCTCGAGCGGGGAGACGACTACATCCACACCGTGAGGAATGACGCGAATGCGGTGAGCCGGCACCCCCAAGTGATGCTCAACTTGTGAAGCTGTAAACTCCGAAACGGCGATTAATAAATCTGCTTGCGCGGCGGCTTGTTTTGCCTGTTCGGCAAATCTTTTGCGAAATTCGGCGGTGGAGTATTCGGCGGAGAGCACAAACAAGTCGTGGAAGGTGGCGATGGCGGGCCAGCGCTTGCGCGAGGGGAGGCGCTGGTTGAGGCCATGAAAGAGTTGCGGGGAAGGCCACGTCAGGGGGCCGGCAGCAAGCAAAAGGCGTCGCTGGCAGTTAGCCGGCGACGCCGAAGCACGCAAAATCGTATGCGGACGATAGCACCAGGCGAAAGCCTGATCCGGATGCGCCGCAGCCAAGCCGTGCAGCAATCGCTGCGAATAGAAGCCCACGCCGGTCGGTTGCCGGTCTAGTGAGTAGGAGGCATCAAGGGCGATCAAACGCTAGTTATAGCACGGGCCCTCATCGAGTTGGCGATCTGGGGTTGACGAGCGTGATACTCCTTCAGCTTGCGGTAGAGCGTGGTGCGGCCGATACCGAGCAACGAGGCGGCGGTGATGCGGTCGCCGTGAGTGTATTCGAGGGTGCGCAGGATATGCTGGCGTTCGAGTTCGGCAAGGCGGAGAATGGGGCCGGTGAAGCGTGGGGCGGGGGCGGAGTGAGAATTGATCTCCACCATGGGCGCCAGAAGGGGAAGGCCGCCCACCGTCGCCGCGGCGGCGCGCGGATGGCGATGATTGGCGAAGTTCTGGACGCCAGTGGGCAGGTCCCGTACGGTGACATAAGGCCCCGAATTTACGGCCACCATATGCTGGATGCCATTTTCGAGCTCCCGCACGTTGCCTGGCCAATCGTAAGCCAAGAGGACTTCCAGGGCCTCGGACGTCAGTTGATGCCGCCCGCCATGGATCTCCAGAAAGTGCGACACCAGCGCCGGAATGTCCTCGCGCCGTTCACGCAACGGAGCCAGCCGAACGGTGACCACGTTCAAGCGGTAGTAGAGGTCGCGCCGGAACGTGCCTTTTTCTACCTCTTTGGCCAGATCCCGATTGGTGGCGGCCACCACGCGGAAATCCGCCTTGCGCGAACTGGTTGAGCCCACTGGCCGATACTCTTTCTCTTGCAGCAAGCGCAAGAGTTTAGCCTGCAGTTCGAGGGGTAATTCACCGATTTCATCGAAGAAGGCTGTCCCGCCAGTTGCCGCCTCGACGAGCCCCAACTTGCTGGCCTGTGCGCCGGTGAAGGCGCCCTTGGCGTGTCCAAAAAGCTCACTTTCCATCAAAGGCCCCACCATGGCGGAGCAATCGATTGTCACGAACGGCCCGGCGGCGCGGGCGGAGTGCAGGCGGCGGGCAACAACTTCTTTGCCCGTCCCCGTTTCTCCCATCAGAAGAACTGGCCACTGTGCGGGGCCAAGTTTTTCAATCAAGCGGAGTAGCTGGCGCGTACGCGCGGATTGCCCAATTAGGACGCGAGTTTGTTCTTCAATATTCATCGACAGATGGTTCTGGGGGATAGGAACGCAACAGCAGCCTGATCGGTCTTAGACTTGGTGTTTCATTCCAGAACTAAGATCCTAATGTAAATTGCTGAGATTCTCTAGCCCGCAAGGGTAGGCTTTCTTTGCTAATTTGTGGGGAGCAAATTTGGCTCGTGGGGGTGGTGAGTTGGGGCGTTCAGTACTTTTCGAGCAGCCACCAGAGCCCGTGCCTGCCGCGCGTGACGTTCCCGCGCGGGGTGTAGCAGAAACGCCCAGTGAGAATTGGGGTGCCGGTCTTCGGCTGCGGCCCGCACTTGCGCCGGGGCCGCAATCACTTTGATGCGCACCCGCGTGACGCCGGGGCCCAAGAGATCGATTTGCCTCGCCGCTCCGCGGGAAAGATCGATAATCCGGCCGGCGACGAAGGGCCCACGATCGTTGATTTTCACTTCCACGCTCTTGCCGTTGGCGAGATTCACGACGCGGGTGGTGACGCCGAAGGGCAAGCGGGGATGCGCGGCGGTCAACCGCTCCATGTCATAGATCTCGCCACTGGCCGTGGCACGGCCATGATACGGATGGCCATACCAACTGGCGATGCCGCGCTCTTCGTATCCCAACTTTACGCGCTTCATGGCGGGCCCGGCGGGGGCGCGCTTTTTGCCGCATCCGGCGGGCAAAATCAGGCTCACGAGTGAGGCGCAAAACAGCACGAAACGCAATGAGTGCATAGGTGTCCTAGAACAATTGTAGCCCTTGGCGTTTTTTTCAATTCGCGCCTGTGCGAAGGGTTCATTTTCTTCTTGACATTGATGGCAAAACCTTTTATACCTGAATCACATACGCGATCGTTTACGATCGTAATTTTGATGTTAGGGCGAATGGTTCGATGAAGAACGCGACCAAGAAAGCAGCAAAGAAGGCTCCGGCCAAGAAGGCTGCTAAAAAGAAGTAGTAGTGCCAGCTCTCGCAAGAGAGTCAAACTGAAGAAGGCCCCGCGTAAGTGGGGCTTTTTTCATGGGCCACGTGTTTCCTTCACACCAAAAAGCTCCAAATCCTCAGCAAATTCCGCCTTTATTGCCAATGGTCCCGCTATCATAACCAGCATGAGACTTCTGTTGTGTTGTTGCCTGACGGCCGGCTTAGTGCTGGCCGCGTCCCCCGAAGTTGAGATCAAAGCCGTGCTCGCGCGGCAGCAGGAGGCGTGGAACCGCGCGGATATTCGCGCCTTCATGCAGGACTATCTAAACTCGCCCGAACTCACCTTCGTCGGCAAGCAAACCGCCCGCGGCTGGCAAGCCACCTTGGATCGTTATCGGAAGGCCTATCCCACGCCTGCCGCGATGGGCCACCTGGGGTTTTCCGAACTGGAAGTGCATCCGCTCGGCAAAGATCATGCCTGGGTAATGGGCCGCTTTCATCTGGCGCGAACCGCGGAGGGCGGCGGTGATGCGCGGGGCCGCTTCACGTTGGTCTTTACCCGCGCCAAAGACGGCTGGAAGATTGCCATGGACCACACGACGGGCGAGTAATGGCGATTGTTTGCGGTTGAGTTAAGCCAACACGGCGAATCGTGAGCAAGATCGCCACCAGCAGCAGCCCGATCTTCATGGCACTGTAAGGCCGGTCACCTTGCACTTCGCCGGTGCGCGCATTCACCGCGATCTGAAAATCACGCCCATGAAAGCGATAAGCGCCAATCCAAACCGGCAGCAGCAGGTGGCGGAACGCAACGCTCCGGTAGCGGGTGTTGCGCGAATGGATGCGCTGCTCATCGCCGCCGATGTCCGAGCGGATCCAACCGTCGATGGCCGTCTCTATGACGCCGCGCGCAATCTGAAATCCTTGGCGCGGATCCACTTGATAGGGTTGGGCTTGAAATCCAGTTTGCGCCACGCTTACCGGATCGGCCGCACGATGATCTTCGACAGTGTGCAGCCTCGTTCCACCTGCGCGCTGCAGGCGCGGAATTTGAGGTTCTTATCGAAGCAGACTTGCACTTCTTTCAAGAATCGGCCGGTGCAATCCACGGCTAACATATTCTGTTTCAGGCCAGGGTTGGCGGCGAGGAACTTGCGTTCGAGGTCAGCCGGAGAGAATTCCACTTCGGCCGCCGTCAGGCTTTTGAGTTCAGGCGGAATGCGCACGTTGGCCCAACTGGACAGGATGCCCTCGAAGTACTGCTGGGGGGTGAGGCCACTGCAGGTGCCATGCTTGCGCCACTCGTGGTTCATCAGGCGTTCCGACGGCATGATCTCCAGAATGTCTTTCTTCAGCGGCCCGGGAAGGTTGAGCGGATCGGTGGTACAGTCCTGCGGCCAGCCGCGTTCAAATTGCGGCCACAAGCCGTGGACCACGAAGCCATACTTGCGGGGGCCGGCGCATTGAAAGCGGTCACGCACCCCGGCCGGGCTGGCGCAATAATCGGGCGACCAGGACAGGCTCAGCACATAAAAGTCGAACTTACCGGGCGTGGTACGGCGTGGTTGAGCCGCCAAGCTGGCCACGGCGAGAGAGAAGAGGATGAAACGTCGCATCAATGAATAGTATAGGGGCGATATCATGGGGACTCATGAGTAGCAAAATCGAGCAAGTTTCGTGGGGCGGCTGGCCCCAATGTTATCGCTTGGCGAATTCAGAAATCGAACTGATTCTTACCGCTGACGTCGGCCCGCGCGTGATCCGTTGCGGCTTCGTCGGCGGCCCGAACGTCTTTAAGGAATATGCCGAAGAGTTGGGAGGTACGGGCGAAGCCACATGGAAGATTCGCGGCGGTCACCGGGTGTGGGTGGCACCTGAGCGCGCCAATATCACTTACGAATTGGACAACTACCCGGTCGCCATCACCGTTCAAGGCGATACCGTCGCCGCCACTTCGCCGGTTGATTCGCGCACTGGCTTGCAAAAGACTCTCATCCTACGCCTCGACGGACGTCAGATCACGGTGACCAATCGCCTCACCAACGCGACGCTGTTTCCCATCGGATGCGCGGCCTGGGGACCTACGGTGATGGCCCCTGGCGGACTCGGCATCACCGGCTTTCCGCCCCGCGGCACCCATCCCGAAGATCTTGAGCCGGTGAACCCGCTCGTCATGTGGAGCTACACCGACTTCAGCGATCCGCGTTGGCGCTTCACTTCGAAGTACGTCACCCTGCGGCAAGATCCGCGAGCCAAAGCAGCGCAAAAACTAGGCCTCTTTAACCCCCACACCTTTGGCGCTTACTTACTGGACGGCCACCTGTTCCTCAAACAATTCCACCCCGACCCCGCCAAGACCTATGCCGATATGGGCTGCAGCTACCAATCCTTCACCAACTGCGACATGCTGGAGCTGGAAACGATGGGCCCGTATGAATTCGTCGCGCCTGGTGGGCACACCGAATTCACCGAGACCTGGAGCCTTCACCGGGGCGTGGTATTGCCGGAGATCACCGATGCGGCTCTCGACGCGATCCTACTTCCGCGCCTGATCGCTTAGCGCGCTCTACTGAATACTGCGGCGCAGGCGGGCCAGTGCCTTTTGCGCCTGGTGGTACTCGGGTTCAATGTCGAGCGCGGTCTCGAAACACTCGGTGGCTTTGCGGTACAGCTCTTGCGTGACATAAACCCGGCCTAGGTTGTACCAGGGGAAGTGATAGCTTTCGTAACGCCCGCTGTGCGTGGCTTTGAGTAGCCAGGGGATGGCCTCTTCGTGACGCCCCAGTTCAATTAGATAGGCACCGATGTCGTTATAGGGGTTGCCGAACGTGGGGTCGACGGCGATGGCCCGCTCACACTCGGCAATGGCTTCGTCCAGCCGGCCTTGGTGGCGATAGGCAAAGCCCAGGTAGGTATGGGCCTCGGCCGTAGGGTGAATTTGAATGGAGCGCCGGTACAGGTCGGCGGCCAAGTCTAAATCTCCCGCCATTTGGAGCCGATAGGCATCCTGAAAGATTTTGATCGCCAACTCGGCGAGAGACGCGCCACTATCCTCAACAGCCATCGGATTCATGGTAACCATTTTGGACGGCCAAGCGAAAGGTAAACTAAGAGAGAACATGTTCCCACCCGTACGGAAAGCTGTATTCCCGGCCGCCGGCCTCGGCACGCGATTTCTGCCGGCCACCAAGGCCGTGCCGAAGGAGATGCTCTCGCTGGTCGATAAGCCATTGATCCAATACGGAGTTGAGGAGTGCGTCGCGGCCGGCTTGGCCTACAGCATCATCGTCACCAGCCGGGGCAAGACGACGATTGAAGATCATTTTGACCAAAGCTATGAGCTAGAGCAGGTACTCGCCCGGCGTGACAAGCAGGAACTACTCGAAGTGGCCCGCTCTGTCGCCAAGCTTACGCAGATCTCTTATGTGCGCCAAGCCGAAGCGCTCGGGCTTGGCCACGCCGTGCTCTGCGCCCGCGAATTGGTGGGGCCGGAACCCTTCGCCGTCGTGCTGTCGGACGACGTGATCGATTCGGTAACCCCTTGTGTGGGACAACTGGCCGCCGTCCACGCGAAGTACGGCGCGTCGGTGATTGCGCTGATGGAAGTACCGCGCGAGCAGATTTCGGCCTATGGCGTGGTGGATGCCGAAGAGGTGGAGCCAGGCTTATATAAGATCCGCAGCCTGGTGGAGAAGCCCAAGCCGGCGGACGCTCCGTCGAACCTGGCGATCATTGGCCGTTATGTTTTGACGCCCGAGATCTTCGATTCTTTGACGCGCATTAAGCCCGGAGCGGGCGGTGAGATCCAGTTGACCGACGGCATGCGCCACCTACTCGGTTCCCAGCCGATTTACGGCTTAAAATTTGAAGGACGGCGCTTTGACGCCGGCGACAAACAAGGCTTTCTGCGCGCCACGGTGGAGTTTGGATTGAAGCACCCCAGCCTGGGCGCGGCGTTCCAAAAGTATCTACGGGAGCGAACGCTCTGACGCCCGTTCCCTTTGAGTTGCCCTTGCGCAGTAGCGAGGCCGCGTCCATTGCCGATATTCTCTTTCAATCGGTAGACGAGTTAGCGAATTCCGGCCGTAAGTTTAACGATGAAACCCGCCACCGGATCGCGGCGCGGCTCAAAAATATCGAAACCCCCAGCATTCGCGCCTATCCGCTTTCGATCGAGCCCGATCCGATCCATCCCTCGAGTTACTACCTGGCCGTCGACGGGCTCAGCCACGGCCGCGTGGCCCCCTTATTGCTGCGCCTGGGATTGGCGTCTTCGCCCGCCAGCGGCCTGTTTCCCAAGTCCGTCCTGATCGGGCGCATGCGTCCGGCCGGCGGGCGCGAGATTGTGGTGAACGCGATCCCGTTTGGCCCCACTGACGAAGATCACTTGCGAACCTTTAATGAGCAGGTCACCAAAGCGTTCCAGCCTCGCCCGCAAGGGTCGCAGCCAGCGCTGATCGTCTCGACCGACGACTTGGCAAGCACCACGCCGCTCGCTTTCGACGCCTTCCGCCGTATTTTGCGTGACACCGGCCAGAACCGCGCCTCTTTCAGCGCGCCGCTCGCGACGGCTCAGTCCGGTTATCTCACGGTTCTGTGGTCAGCGGTACGTGCTGGATGGCGCGAGGGCTACAGCCTGGGCGTTACCGGCATCCCCGCGCACCCCAATTCGCACGCCGCCCTGGAGGGCCTCAAAGGATTCACCCGTTACTCCGTCGAAGCCACCGACCTGGATGCCGCCGCCGCGATTTACGAGCACCTGCGCCGCGTGAAGTTGGCGCCGGTGCCGGGCCAGACCCGCGGCTTCGATTTTGAATTGGACTTCCGAGCCCTGAAACTCACTGCCAATACGCTCGCCGAGTGCCTGCAAACCTGGCGCGCGGCGGGCCGGGCTGTCCATTCCATCATCCCGCCCGCTTCGTCAGGCGATCTCGAAAGCTTGGCCAGCGTCTTACGGCAATACAATGCCCTGCCAACGCTGGAGGCAGTGATGAGTTTGCGCGACCATGGCCGCGAACGTTTCCGCGAACGCTTCCGCGAACATCGCTGGTTCCACAATCCCACCCTCGACACGCTCGTAGACCTTTAACCGCGTGATTTGTGTTTTTCCTTACTTGTGCTACCCCCCGATGAGAATGGGGGGTAGAAGTTTCGCAGGGCTGAGCAATGCCAAAGCGCTTATAACCCTTGAA
>JAYVUQ010000385.1:0-3009 GCA_043787785.1 Bryobacteraceae bacterium | reverse complement strand
GAAGGAATTCCGGTCTGGGCAAAGGCCAGCGCGCCGCTCGAAACGCCGAGGGGTAACAGGCCATACAGCGCCGTAAAAAATAGTTCCCGGCCGCGCGGAAACGTCGCGCCCCGCAGGGCCGCAATGACCAACAGAATCGCGCCCGAGGTGAGAAAACGCGACGCCAGCAGCGTCAACGGCGGAATCGTTTCGAGCGCTACCCGAATGGCCAGAAACGTCGTCCCCCAGAAGAAACACACGGCCGCCAGCGCCAAGTAGGGTTTCAGTTGCGGGTGCTCGCGCCAAGCAGAAAAAGAACTAGGAGGACTAGCCAATCCTTACCTTAGTACAATAGCGTCTTGATCGTCACTCTTACCATCAATCCGGCGATTGACCGCAACGTCCTTGCCGACCGGCTGGTCTTCGATGACCGGGCCTACATTTTGGAGACCAGCGAGGCCGCCGGTGGCCGCGGAATTATTTCGTCCAGCGTCATCCACGCCTTCGGCGGCAAGACCATCGCCATCGCCACCGCCGGCGGCGACAACGGGCCGCGCTTCAAGGAATTGCTGGGCAATCACAGCTTCCCCGTGCACTTCGTCCCCATTCGCCACTCCATTCGCAACAACCTCACCATCACCGACAAGAATGGCCTCTCCGTAAAGCTGAATGAACTCGGCTCGCCGATGTCGCAGGAAGAGCTCGACAAGGTGGAGCAGACCGTGCTGGCCCGCTTGCCCAAAGCCGATTGGCTCATGCTCTGCGGCAGTATGCCGCCCGGCGTGCCGCCCGACTTCTACCAGCGCCTCATTCGCTTGGCGCATGCCCAAGGCGTCGAAACGCTTCTCGACACCGACAATCAGCCGCTCGAACTGGGTCTCGAAGCCGAGCCCACCGTCGTCAGCCCGAATCAGCAGGAAGCCGAGCGCCTGCTCAACCGCGCCCTGCTCACGCGCAGCAATTTTCTCGACGCCGTCGAGCGCATTCTCGATATGGGCGCCAAATCGGTGGTCCTGTCCCTGGGCAGCCGCGGCGCCATCGGCGGCATCCGCACCGATACGGGCGTGCGGGTTTGGGAAGCCGTCCCGCCGCGCATCGATGCCTTAAGCCCCATCGGCGCCGGTGACGCGTTAGCCGCGGCGTTCGTCTGGGCGCGCAAGAAGAAGAAGGAATTCTGGGAAGCGGTCCGCTGGGGAGTCGCCGCCGGGTCGGCTTCGACGCAGTTGCCGGGGTTACAACTGGCCAATCTGGAGCAAGCCAAGCTCATCTACAAGCACGTCGAAGTGCGCCCGGTGAAGTAAAGCTCAAAAGGCCAGGACAGATTGGCTAGCTGGCCAGGACAGATTGGCTGGCTGGCCAGGACAAATTGTCCCAAACACTGGGCCAAATGTCCGCCGTGCCACGTAAAATCAATTACTTACGAATTGGCAGGCGCCATGCATCGCCAGAGGCATGACGCAACAGAAATTGATTCACATTCTCAAGCCTGGCTTGAGCCTGATGCTGACTGCGACCCTTGCCTTAGGCCAGCAAGTCACCGGCTCGACGGACGGCCCCAAAACGGACGCCCCGGCGGCTCGGGAACAATCGGCGACCTGGGGGTCCTTCAAGCCCGAAACGAACCATCCGAATGCGGCCAGGGATCTGGGCAAACATCGGGAAAAGGGCACCGAGGCGCTCCAAGGTGATGACGAGATTGATGTCATTGTCCAGTACCGGAATAATCCGGAGCAGAATGCCGAGCGCGCCGTGAAGCGTGGCGCAAAGGTGAAGGGCTTACTCGGCGGCGATGCCGTGCTCGCCCGCATGACCCGCCAAGCCGCCTTCGACCTGGCCGGGGACCCCAACGTCGAATACGTCAGCCCCGACCGCGAGGTCTCAGCCTCGGCTAGCACCAGCGCCATCGACTATTCATCGGCCACCGTGAACGCCGACAAGGCCATCAAGAGCGGCTACGACGGTGAAGGAATCGGCATCGCCATCATCGATTCCGGAGTGAACGAGGATAACGAGGACTTGCTGGATGCAAATTGTGAAGACTCGCGGATCGTCTATTCCGAGAACTTCGTCAACTGGACCGAGATCAAAGGAGATTACGGCCATGGCACCCACGTGGCCGGCATCGTCACGGGCAATGGTTGTGTGTCGGAACGCTTCGACAAGGGCAACAAGAAATACGAGCGGGCGCCGGGGATCGCTCCGGCCGCCAGCATCATCAGTCTACGGGCGCTCGACAGCCGGGGCAAGGGCAAGGATAGTTCGTTAATCGCCGCCATCAACCGGGCGATTCAGTTAAAGGCCACCTATAACATCGGAGTGATGAACATTTCGGCGGGGCGGATGGTGAAGGAGACTTACACACTGGATCCGCTCTGTCAGGCGGTGGAAAGAGCCTGGAAGGCGGGAATCGTGGTCGTCGTGGCGGCCGGTAACAACGGGCGCGACAACTCGATGAAGACCAACGGCTACAGCACGATCACTTCGCCCGGTAACGATCCCTTCGTGATCACGGTGGGTGCCGTCAACGATAAGAAAACAGCGCACAAATCAGACGATGTGCTGCTGACATTCTCGTCGAAGGGCCCGACGCTGATCGATCAATATGTCAAGCCGGACCTCATGGCACCGGGCGCGAACATCTTGGCCACGAAGCCGCTTCAATCTTATTTGCAGAGCCTGTTCCCGAAGAATTCTCTGAATGGAGATAAGAAATTATTGATTCCGGACAATTCTTACTTTTGGCTGAGCGGCACCAGCATGGCGGCACCGATGGTCGCGGGTGCCGCCGCGCTCTTAATTCAGAAGACACCGTCGCTCACGCCGGACCAGGTGAAGGCCCGTTTGATGAAGACGGCTAGTAAGTCGTTCCCTTCGCAAACCTCCTGGAAAGATCCCGCCACGAATATCACTTACACGGCTTACTCGGACATGTTTACGGTGGGTGCCGGGTACCTGGATATAATGGAGGCTCTGAATAGCGCGGAAACGATCGCCAACACCCACTCCGCAAAGTCTCCGCGAGTGCGGGCC
>JAYVUQ010000384.1:0-4516 GCA_043787785.1 Bryobacteraceae bacterium | reverse complement strand
TGGAACTGCTCGAGCGACAAACGCTTGCGGCGCGCCATGTCGATGTCGCGCGCTTTGCTCTCGCGGAACACCACGATCTGCTTGGCCTTCGACGTATCGGTTACCACCTGGAACGCATCGCCCACGTCGGGCAACTCTTCCAAGCCCAGCACTTCCACGGGCTTCGAGGGCTCCGCTTCCTTAATCGGCTCACCGCGATCGCCAAACAGCGCGCGCACTTTGCCAAACACCGAGCCGCAAATAAAGTAGTCGCCAACGCGCAGCGTACCGTTGCGCACCAGCACCGTCGCCACGGGGCCGCGGCCACGGTCAAGTTGCGCTTCCAGCACCGTCGCCAACGCCGAACGATTCGGATTCGCCTTGTAGTTGCCGATTTCAGCCACCAACAGGATCGTCTCGAGTAAAGTGTCGATTCCCTGTTGCGTCTTAGCCGACACCGGAATCATTTCGACGTCGCCGCCCCAATCCGTTGCCAGTAAACCACGATCATTCAGCTGCTGTTTGATCCGGTCTGGCGTTGAATCGGGCTTATCGATCTTGTTGATCGCCACAATCAGCGGCACTTTGGCCGCCCGGGCGTGGTCAATCGCCTCGAGCGTTTGCGGCATGACGCCGTCGTCCGCCGCCACCACCAAAATCACGATGTCCGTCACCTTGGCGCCGCGGGCACGCATGCGGGTGAAGGCCTCGTGTCCCGGCGTATCGATGAACGTGATCTTCTGCCCGTTCCGCGCCACTTGATAGGCGCCAATATGTTGCGTGATGCCGCCCGCTTCGCGCGAAGCGACATTGGCCGTCCGGATCGCATCCAGCAGCGACGTTTTGCCATGGTCCACATGTCCCATGATCGTTACCACTGGCGGACGCGTCTGCAGGTCGGAAGTGGCTTCAATGATTTCCTCATTGAAAGTCGCCTCTTCTTCATAGCTCATCCGCGTCGCTGTCGACTTGAACGCGGCGGCCAAATCTTCGGCCACCTTCAGATCCAGCGGCTGGTTGATGGTGGCGAAAATCTTCATGTCCACCAACTTGCGAATCACCAGCGCCGTCTTCACACCCAGTTTTTCAGAAATCCCCTTGACGGTGATCCCTTCCGAAATCGTAATCTCAGAGTTGGTGGCGACAATCGCTTCCTCGCGTTTTGCGCGGAACTGAAGCCGGCCCTCCTGCTCTTCCTTCTGTTGCTGCTTGCGAGTGGTCGGCTTCGTCGCATGGCGGCGGCCTGCCTCGGTGGGCGCGGCCACTGACGCTTCGGGGCGCAAGGGCGTGGTGGGATGCAGCGGACGCCGCATCATCGGACGGCCACCAGGGCCTAACGGTTGGCCTGGTCCAGGCTGATAGCCGCCCGGCGCACCCGGGCCACCCGGACGCATCGGCATCGATTGTCCAGGACGGAACGGACCTCGGTAAATTGGTTGGCCCGGCACCGGTGGAGCCGGACGCGGCGGCGGCGGACGATAAGTCGGCGCTCCCGGCGCCGCCTTCGGTTGGTTCTGCTGCTGCAACCGCGCCAAAATGTCAGGCCGGGGCGGCACCACGGGGCGCGCGACCGGTTGACCCGCTAACGGACGATTCGGTTGCGAAGGCGAATAAGGCGCGGGCGGCGACGCCGGCGCCGGGCTCGAGGGGCTCGCCGGTGACAGCGAACTTGGCATCTGCGACTGCGGCCCGCCAATCGGCGGCCGCGGAATCGACGGAGCCGTCGGTGCCCGATACGGCATCGGCGGCTGATTCTGCCGCATCGGCGGCCGCGGGATCGACGGTGCCCCCGGCGCTGCCGACGGGCGCGGTGCCCCCGGCGAACTCGCCGCTATCGATGGGCGCGGCATTTCTGGCGGCAACGGCGCCCGCGGACCGGAACTCTGTCCCGGGCCCTGCTGTCCTGGCCCCTGCTGTAATGGTCGCGGCGGCATCGGCGTCGCCGGTCTCCCAATCGCTCCCGGCCGCTCCTGTGGCGGACGTTCCGGCGGACGTGGCAATGGCGGTCTTTCGTGCGGCGCCCTCGCCATCGGAGCCGCGGGCGCTACGGCACCCGCAGCCGGCCGCTGCGGTGCACCAGGCAATGCCTGGGTAG
This sequence comes from Bryobacteraceae bacterium, assembly GCA_043787785.1. GTDB lineage: Bacteria > Acidobacteriota > Terriglobia > Bryobacterales > Bryobacteraceae > JALHNI01. Next base: position 2,442 of record JAYVUQ010000384.1, on the reverse strand, counting down.
TTGGTCGTGGTCCCTGTGGCTTCGCCGGCGCGGCATTAGCCGGTGCCGGCGGCCCTGCGGCGACCGGCGACGCTTGCGGTGGCGGTGTCGCGGCCATCACCGCTGGCGGCGGAGTGATCCGCGGAATCGGAATCGAGGGCGCTCCCCCCGATAAAGGCGGCCTCACCGGCATGGACGATCGCATCGGTGGCATGGGTATCGAGGGCACACCCGCCGCAGGTGCCGCAGCGGCAAATTGGCTAGTTTTGGGCGGTTCAAGCTTCACTGGTTGCGGTTTTGCTACTTCAGCCTTCACCGGTTCGAGCTTCACCGGTTCGGGCTTCAATTCTTCGGGCTTGGGTTCAGCCTTGGGTGCTGCGGCTTCGATTTTCGGAGGAGCTTCTAATTCGTGCTCGGCGTGCTCGGCGTGCCGCGCATCGGACTCTGAGCTACTGCCGGCAGCAGCGCGGCGAGCTTCCAAACCCTCGGCAAAATGGCCGCGGATCTTCCCAGCGAGATCGGGTTCGATCGCGCTCGAGTGAGTCTTCTTGTCGGCAACGCCAAACTCGCCTAGCGACTCGATGATGGTGCGCGATGGCACCTCGAGTTCGCGCGCGAGTTCATTTATGCGAATCGTACTCATAGCATCGCGGGTCTATTACCACCCGCTCTCACTGTCCTCTCGCCATCTTTGGCTACGCCGGCACACTCAGCTGAATATCAGCTAATCGGTTCTGTTTCAACGCTTTTTATGGTAGCAGATTCGTCTTCCGCCTCTGGAACCGATTCAACGACTTTTATCGTCGCCTCGGCCACCGGGTCCGACCCATCCGCCGTCGCCGGAACTGCGTCCCGCGTACCCTCTCCGGGGCTTATTTCTTCAGACGGCTCAACCGCCACTGCCGTTTCGGCAACCACCGGCACTGCCGTTTCGATCTGGGGCTCTACCGTTTCCGTAGACGGCTCCACTTCCTGTTCAGCCTGATCATACTGGCTGTAATAACCATTCACGGCCATCCCGATCTTTTCGAGACCTTCCTGGTCCACGCCCTCGATCGCCAATAACTCTTCCGGCGTCATCGATCCCAACCGCTCCACGGTCGGCACGCCGCTCTGCATCAGGCTTTCCACCAGCCCATCGGTCAGGCCGTGGTCCAGCAACACCGAAATCGGCGCCCCGGAAATCGTAATCGCGTTCAACGCCGTTTCGGCCTCTTGCCGTTTCTCTTCTTCGCTCTTAATATCGATCTTCCAGCCCAGCAGCTTCGCCGCCAGCCGGACATTCTGTCCACGCTTGCCAATCGCCAAGGACAATTGCGTGTCATCCACAATCACTTCCATGTGCTTGTTCTCGACATCTACCAGGTTCACCCGGCTGATCTTCGCCGGGCTCAGCGCATGGGTCGCGAAACTCACCGGCTCCTCGCTGTATTCGATAATGTCGATTTTTTCGCCGCGCAGCTCCCGAATGATCGATTGCACGCGCATGCCCTTCATGCCCACGCAAGCGCCCACCGAATCGACGTCGCGGTCGCGCGATTGCACCGCAATCTTGGTCCGTTCGCCGGCCTCCCGCGCACACGCCCGGATCACCACCGTACCGTCGTAAATCTCCGGCACTTCCTGCTCAAACAAACGTTGTACCAAGCTCGCATCGGCTCGCGAAATTAAAACCCCGGCATTCTTGCCGGTCTTATCCACCGCCTTAATCACCGCCCGCATCCGCTCGCCCACCGAAAAACTCTCCAGCCGCGACTGTTCCTTTTTCGGAATCCGCGCCTCGGTCTTGCCCATATCCACTACCAAATCGGGCCCTTCAATGCGCTTCACCACGCAATTGACTAACTCGCCCACGCGGTCGGCAAACTCTAGGTAAACGTTCTCGCGTTCCGCTTCGCGCACTTTTTGCAGAATCACCTGCTTGGCCATTTGCGCCGCAATTCGCCCCAACGCCTCGGTCGGTCGCGAGATCCGCAAAGTGGTATCCACCGCCGCGTTCTTATCGAGTTTCTTGGCTTGCTCCAGCGTCAGTTCGTTGAGCGGATCTTCTACCGTCTCCACCACCTTCTTCAGCAAGAAGATCTGCACCGCCCCGGACTTCGGATCGAACTCTGCTTCTAACTCTTCATTCGTCTTGAAGTGTTTTTTCGCCGCCAGCACCATCGCATCCTTCACCGCATCCAGAATAATCTGGCGGTCAATGCCCTTCTCTTTACTTAAAATTTCAATTGACTGATAAATGCTGGCCATAGAATTGCCCTCACGAGTTCACAAATTGCACTTTCGTTGGAAACGGAAACGAGCCGAAAGGAATGGGCCGTTAGGCCCGGAGGCGCCCTAAGCGGTAGACCGACCAATCCCGAGCGGGTCCGGCGATCTGCACAAATCGTTGATTTTGAAGGAGAATCAACTATTCCTCATCCTTAACTTCAGCTCAAATTGAGCGAACCGCCAATAAAAAAG
>JAYVUQ010000383.1:0-13229 GCA_043787785.1 Bryobacteraceae bacterium | reverse complement strand
GTCTCCTTCAGCATTCCCCGCTGATCCATATCTTCGAGGAGCGCCGACAAGGACCGGTCGAGCTTCGGACAGTGTAAGTTCTTCAAAGGCCCAAAGTTTGCGGCATGCGTATCCCATGCCGTAGTTTCCGGGTCACCATTGGCCACCGAAGGCCAGTTCACCTGCACAAACTTCGTCCCCGCCTCAATCAAACGCCGCGCCATCAACGTGCTTTGGCCGAACGTATGCAACCCATACCGCTCACGCGTTGTATCCTTCTCTTTTGCCAAATCGAAAGCATCGCGCGCCTTGCCGGAAAGCACTAAGTCATAAGCCTTGCCGTAATACTCATCAATAGCGTAAGAATCGAGAGCCTTCTCTAAGTCCGGCATGGACTGGTTGATGCCCTTCAACAACGCAAACCGGTCCTTCAGCCGGTCCGCCGGAACGTCCTTGCGCAGGGACAAATCGTCCAATTGAATCGGGCGCACCGGATCCTGGTACATACGATAAGGGTCATAGGCCTTGCCCAAGAAACCCGCGGCCCCGCCCTTCCCAATAATGCCGCTCTCCTGCAGCGGCCGCGGTAACTCGACAAACGGCAACACCGGCTCCGTCATCGGCTTCATCTTCGAGATATGGCTACCGATATTCGGGAAATCGGCCCCGTTCGGCGGTTCTAACTGGCCCGACGGCGATACTTTATCTGGCGGATAGCCCGTCAGCATCTGATAAATGGCCGCCGTGTGATTGAATAGCCCATTCGGCGTATAACTCATCGAACGAATTAAAGTTGCCTTATCAAGCGCGTTAGCCATCATGGGCATATGCTCGCTGATATGCGTGCCCTTGATCTTCGTCGGGATTGGCTTAAACTCTCCACGAATATTAGCTGCGGCATTCGGTTTCGGATCCCAGATATCGATATGCGAGGGCCCGCCCTGCAGGAAAATCATGATGACGGATTTTGCCTGGCCGAACCCTCGCGCCCCCGCATATTTCCCTGCTCCGGCCGATTCATTGGCCGCCGACGCCTTCTGCGCCAGAAATTCCGGCAGGCCCAAGCCCATCAGCCCGATGGACCCAATCCGCATCAGCTCCCGCCGCGAAACACCATCACAGTTCCGTACCGCACGCCCAGGAATCGACAGCATATCTTTTCTCCTACCAGCTATATAAAAACGCTTTGCTATTCAACAACGCCCATAGTAAGTCCTGCGCCCGGCCCGCCCGCGCGCCTCCGGCCAAATAGGCTTGCCCGCTCTGAGCCTCCGACTTAGTCGGCAACCGGCTCAACGAAGCCAGATACAACTCTTCCACCAAGGCCGCATCCGCCCGACCGCTTAACACTAATTTCGCCACCCGGCCCCTAGGGTCCGCCACCGCATCCGAAATCGTCGCGCCATTCACTAAGTTCAACGCCTGCGGCAAACTCAACTCCGTCCGCCGCTCGCATTCGCAAGCCGTCTCGCGCGTCGGTCGTCCAAACAGATCGAGAAAGCCTTCCTTCCCCACATGCGGATCCGGCAACTGCGTCGCCGTCGTATCGTCCGGCACCTCCGGGAAATTCGGCCGGGCACCGGTGGCTTGCGAAACCGCATCCATCAAGGCCTCCGAACCCAACCTCCGCGGCATCGCGTGCGAGAAATTCGTCGAGTCGCTCGCATTCCACTCGTTCGTCGCAATCGTTGCCTGATAAGCTCGCGAATTCACGATGATCCGCATCAAATAGCGCAGGTCGAAGTTATTCGCGACAAAATCCTTCGTGAGGGCCTCCAGCAAAGCTGCATTTACTGGCGGGTTCGAAGCACGGATATCATCTACGGGATCGATAATGCCCTTCCCAAAGAAGTAACTCCACACCCGGTTCACGGCGGACTTGGCAAACACCGGATTCTCGCGCGACGTCAACCAGTTGGCAAAAGCCTCCCGCCGCTTTCGCGCATCCATATCGTGCGCAGGCAAGGGCGGCGTACCCACCGAGGCCACCAGGTACTTCGGCTCCATCACTCGCCCATCCTTCGGATGCTTCATGTCGAAGTCCGAGCGCTGGTTATAGATAATCTCCTCGCCTACCTCATAACCCGGCCGCACGCCGACGCCAGAGAAGAACGCCGACATTTCGTAATACTGATTCTGGGTCCACTTCTCAAACGGATGATCGTGGCACTGCGCGCACACCATGCGCGTCCCCATAAATACCTGCGTGGTCTTCTCCATCGTCGCTTTGGCATCGCGCGTGGTCCGGTAATAATTAGCTTCCGGCGACTCATAGCTCGACCCGCTCGAAGTAATCAGCTCTCTCACCCAAGCGTCATAGGGTTTATTCGCCGCCAGGGACTCGTGAATCCACTCCCGGAACCCATAAGTACCTTTTTCGCCCAAAAACTTACGGCTCGATTGCAGCAAGTCGCCCCACTTCATCGTCCACTGATCCACATAAGCCGGCTTCGCCATCAACTTATCGATCATCTTCGAGCGCTTTAGCTTGTTGATGGAAGCATCCGCCAGGAATAGGCGCACGTCATCTGACGTCGGCAACTGACCGGTCAGATCCAGCGATACCCGCCGCAAGAATGCCGCATCGTCCACCAATCCGGAGGGCTGCACCTTCATCTTCTGTAACTTCGCATCAATCAACTGGTCAATATAGTTATGCTGCGGCAGCGACTTCCAAGCAAACCCCGGCTTGGGATTCAACACGGCTACCGGAATCGTCGCGTACTTACCCTCATAGCGCAGCAACAAAGTGGCCTCGCCCACGCGCTCGCCCGCCACCGTCGCATTCGCCGGATCAATTCGAGCCACGTCCGGCACATTAGACTCAATCGTCGCCTCGCGCGTCACTTCTCGCGTCGTGCCATCCGGATAAGCCGCCGTCACCTTCAAAGCCAATTTCTCCCCCGGCTTCGCCATCGCAATTTCCGTGGGCTCCACCGCCAACGTCGCCACTTTATCCTTTGACGGATCGCCAAAAGGCACGCCTTGCGCAATCCAATTGAAAATCGTCTTGTAGTAAGTCGTGCTCTTCTCAAAACGAAGCCCCCCACCATGCGGAATCTCTTGCGTTGGCTTCGCGAGCATCAGGCTTTTGCCCGGCTCAGCCCGATTGAAGCGTCGGCCTGATAAGTCATACAGTAATGCTTCGTAATCAAACTGAGGGTCGTATCCGCGCAAAGATAATTTAAAGCCATTTTTCCCCTTGGCCGCCCCGTGGCAGGGCCCCGAAGTGCAACCCGCCTTATTTAAGATCGGGGCCACATCTTTCAAATAGGTTACGCGAGGTTCGGCCGCGAACAGCACCACCACCATCAAATTACTGACCAGTAGGTACTTCACTCGTCGGAACCTCCTTCACTTCCACCTGAATCGGTCGCGCCGGGATCTCTTCGCCCATCAACCGTCCAAACACATAAACGTCATACTTCGTTGGCAGCGTACTCTTCGTCGTCGTCATCATAAAGGTTCCCGTCGACTTATCCTGCGCATCCGGCTTGAAATCTACAGCCCGGGTATCGGCAGCATTCACCATTTCTACTGACAAGTTGGCCGGCCACTCCAAACCCATTCGGCGACTCTTCCATTGATACCGAAACAAAAACTCTTCGCCCTCCGCCTTCATCCGGCGCTCCGCCAAAGTAATCTCAAGCGTCGCCGCGGGAGGTGTCGTAATCGCCGCCGGCAGGGCTTCAAACAGGCCGGGTGCCAACACTCCACGTTGCCGATCCACTACACCTTGCGTGGTCGCCCCGTTCACGTTCACCAACATCCCCAATCCTCGCGCTGGTCTGGAGACTTTCGTGCCATCCGGCAAGGTCGCCGTCGCCATCACTTTCAGCTCCGTAAGAGCCATCACCGTCCCTGGCTCGGCGCTGATCACAATCATGCCCTTCCGGCTTGACGTCCGCGCCAACCCCGTCACGGCATCGACGAGCTCCTCGGGCACCCAGCCCCCTTCGGCACGCAAACCCTTCGGCAAGTCCGGCAGCGTCACCTGCAGCGCGCCGTTATATCCTCGCCGCTCGACAATCAGCGGCACCGCCACAGTGCCACCCGCGGGAATATTCACTTGGGGCGTATTCACAATTACCGAATACTCATGGGGCGCCAAACGGGTGCGAAGACGATACCCAAAGCCCACTCCGCCGCGCTCCGCCAAATCCTCCACTGAGACCGTCACTTCAGTTACTCCCTCCGGCACCACGAAACGCAGGTAGGGGTCCCCCGCCGTGCGCGACTCAAATTGCACCGAATTTACGCCCAGGAGAATCGAGTTATCGCCCGCCGAAGCCAACTTCTTTCCCTTGACGTCCCGCACCGTAATCACCCCCGCTATCCGAGAGGTGCCCAATTCCCGCGCCTGCATGTCGAGCATTAGCACTTGGCCAGGAGCAACTGCCAACGAATATCGGTCAACCTCACCGGCCTTACTGATCTGCCCATTCATCACCGAAGGCACGGCCAGCCGTCCAGCTTGCTCGTCAAGTTCCGGCTCATCTCCCAGTGCCAGCGGCAACGGCAAGGTAACCGCATCCGGCAAATTCACTTGGCCCACACGCCCCGAAAGATCCGCCACTACGGAAACGCCCGAAATTGTCACCGGCGTCTTACTGCCCCGTCGGCCACCCAACGGAAACATTTCCGTCGGATAACTAAACTGTCCCGCTTTCAAACGATAGAAATTCGCGCCCTGCGTACTAAACCGCGCATCGTGCACTTCCACGTAGTAATAGCCAGCCGCCGGAAAAGTAACCTCCAACCGCGCATCCAAACCAACCAACGCCGCATCTTCACTGCGCGCCAGTAACTTACCCTGGCCATCCGTCACCCGGATCACCGGATCAATGGCGGACCCACAGCGCCGCGCCTCAACTTCAAATACCCGCTTTTCGCCCGCCTTCGCCGAAACGCGGTAAATATCGCGTTCGGCTCCGCGCAACGTGCCATTGACCGTAATATTGGCGGCCGGCAAAGGCTGAGCCGTCTCGGTGGTATCGTTGCGATTCGGCAGACTTCCCGGCTCGCTCTCTTCCTCGGTCATCTCCGGGAACGCGCCCACGGTAAACATCTGCACGTTCGAAATTCCGTCGGCCGTCTCGATGCGAATCGGATAAACACCCACCGCCATATCGCCTTTCGGTTCCACCAGAAAGACCGCCGCCCGGCCATCCATCTGCCCGCGCTCCAAAGCGAGCGCCGTAAACGTCGCCGGCAAACTAGAATGGACGCGGGCCCCGCCGCTCAGCTCACGCCCCACAATTGCCAACTTAAAGGGACGGCCCTTCTGGGCCCCGCGCGGTTGTAAATCGGTAATCGAAGGCGGCCCCGCGAGTAGCATCACAGGCAACAAACCAAGGATCAATTTCATTGGCCACCTCCTACCGGGGCTGACATCGGCACCGGCACAAATTCCTTCACTAACTTGCCCGTCGCCGTATCATAGAGCCTAACCTGCCCATCGAACCCCGCCGTCGCTACGCGCTGGCTGTCGGAGGAAAACGTCACCGAGTAAATCCCCGCCGCATGACCCTTCAATGCCCACCGCAAGGCGCCACTCTCCGCGTCGTAAATATTCACCTCGGGAGCCGCGCCCGCCACCGCAATCAGCTTCCCGTCGCTGGACCAATCCAAAGCCATAATCGGACCATTCTGTCGACCCAACTTCCGCACCAGCGTCGTATCGTCGGCAATCTTCATATTCTTGGGCCGATCCATCAGATACACATAAGGAATTCGCTCATCACCGCCCATCACCACCACATCGCGCGACGGATGGCGGGCGACGGTGGTCAATTCGCCACGCAGTAAGTTGACATTCTCGAGGAATCGGCCAGTCCCCGCGTCGACTAACTTCGCCGCCCGGTCTCGCCCTACACTCACCAGCCGCTGCGAGTTTACGCCAAACACGGTCGACAAAACCCAATTCTCGTGATTGCCGATCTTATAAGCTTCCTCGCCGGTGCGGGCATCGAAAACATGAACCGTATTGTCTGCGCACCCCACCGCGATTCGCGACCCATCCGGAGCCAGCGACGCGCCAAAGACCGTATCCGTGGTCAACTTCATTTGCCGCAAGAGCTTCTCGGTCGCCACATCCCACACCTGCACCTCGCCAAAGCGCGCCGGCGTCCCGCCTCCCGCCACCAGCGTCTTGCCGTCGCCGGAAAACGCCAACGACAACAGCCGCTCGGCCTCACCCGGCAACCGTGCCACCAAGCCACTGCCGTCGGCCCGGTGCAGCAGGATCTCACCGTTGCCCGCCACAGCCAACAACTTGCCATCCGGCGAATAGCGCAAAGCGGTAATCACCGGCACCTGCGTATAGAGCGCTGGCCCCCGCATCGATAGCTCGGGGGCAGGGGTATCATCTTTGGCACCCGCCGTAATCCACGCCCGGATCAAGTCGATCTGTTCCTTTGGCAGCGGCACGCCACCCATCGGCATCTGCGGCCGCACCACCGCCAGGAGATATTTCACCGTCAAACTCTGGTCGGCGTCGCCCGCCACAAACGCCGCGCCTCGCTTGCCACCGGCCTGAAAAGTGGCGTAGGTAGTCACATCGAGTCCACTGGTGGCACCCCCGGGGCGATGGCACCCTGAGCACTGTTTCTGCAAAATCGGACGGATTTCGCGATGAAAACTCGGTTCAGCGGCGGCCACAATGGGCAGAGCGAGATAGATAGCCATGCGTAGGAGTCGCATATTAAGGTGCCGTAATTATATCGCCACCATCAGGCGGTGGATACGCCGCTCTAGATCACAAGCTACTTGTCGTCGCAAAGCTGGATCTGGTAGAATTCCCCCAGTGACTCGGAGAAACTTCTTTTTGTCGGGTACAGTCGCGGGCACCGCGGTTTGCGGCTACGCTGGGCTCGTCGAAAAGTGGCGCGTCGAAGTGACGCAGACGCGCATCGCGTTACCCGGCCTCCCGCGCCCCCTCAAGCTCGTCCACCTCTCTGACCTCCACCTTGGGCGCGCGATCTCTTTGGACCACCTCCACTACATTACTGACCTCGCCCTGGCCGCCAAGCCAGACCTTATCTGCCTCACTGGGGACTATGTCGATTACCCCGATATGGGGCATGACCCGGCCTACAAAGACGTTTTCCGGCGCCTCTCCCGAGCCGCGCCCGCCTTCGCCACACTCGGCAATCACGATGGCTCTCATCACCATCCTCGCCCCGAAGAGATCGATCATTCCGTCATCCGCGCCCGCCTCTCAGCCGGTGCCGTTCACCTGCTTCACAATGAGGCCACGCACTTTGAAGGCCTCAACCTAGTTGGTGTCGGCGACCTCTGGTCATGGGAGGTCGAACCCGAACGCGCCTTCGCTCATGCTCCAGCCACGGGCCCCACCATCCTCCTCAACCACAATCCCGACGCTAAGGAGGAACTCCGCGCCTATACTTGGCACCTCATGCTCGCCGGCCACACTCATGGCAACCAGATCCGGGTCCCATTCCTCGGACGCCACCCCTGGGCCGTCGTGCAGGACCCCCGCTTCATCGCGGGCCATTACCATTGGGACCATCGGCAACTGCACATCAACCGCGGCATCGGCGGCCTCGGCGGCATCCGTATCAATTGCCGCCCCGAAGTAAGTGTCCTGCACCTTGAACCCGAACCCATCGCGGCTGCTTAGTAAACGCTGCTAGTAAAATTTCGTCACGCCCGGCCGCGCCAAGGGCAACACATCCAACTTACCGCTACCCCAATCCAACGTATCCGGGAAGAGCTGCTCCTGCGAGTTCAACGCCTGCTCATAAGTAATCTGTTGGCCTGTGTAAGCCGCCATCCGGCCCATGATGCCCACCATCGTGCTCACGGCCATGCGCTCGCCGTCATTGCGCGCCTCGCCTTTGCGGATCGCAGCAAACAGTACGTCATGCTCGTATTGATACATGTCGTTCTTTACGCCCTCAAACGTCCAAGGATTTGCGCCCTCAATTTTCGGCAGCGGACCTCGTCCAATGGTCACTGCGCCCTTCGTTCCCAAAATGTAATCGCCGTTCTCGTTGTGGCATCCAGGAATCTGCCGATGCACCACATGCGCGCGGCGGCCCTTCGAGTACAAGTAATTCACTTCGATATGGTCAAAGATATTGCCACCCTCGGCCGGAATCGCCCGGCCACCAATCGCCGTGCAACTTACTGGCGTCTCATCGCCAAATGCCCATTGCACTTTATCCACCGTGTGAATTCCCTGCTCCACCAGCCCGTCGCCACAAACCCAGCCGAAGTTATACCAATTGCGTAACTGCCACTCCACATCGCTGATCCCCGCCGGCCGCGCGCTCGCCGCCGGCATCGGCTTCACCGGATTCGATAAGTAAGTTCCGTAGTAGGAGACTAAGTCGCCAATCGCTCCCTGCTGCATCTGCTCGAAAGTGGCCCGAATATAGTTTGAGTAGCGCCAACAGAAGCCCGAAACGACGCAGAGATTTTTCTCCTTCGCCAACTTCGTCGTCTCCATCACACTGCGGACGCCCGGCGCGTCAACTGCAATTGGCTTCTCCACAAATAGATGCTTGTTCGCTTCCACCGCCGCACGGTAGTGCATGGGACGGAAGCCGGGCGGCGTCGCCAGAATCACCACGTCCACATCCGTCGCCAGCAGCTTCTGGTAGGCGTCGAGGCCCGTGAACTTCTTGGCCTCTTCCACCTTCACCTTGTCGCCGACGGCGCGCTTCAGCCGCGCCAAAGAATCGTTGATGATCGGCAGGTCGAGGTCCGCCACCGCGGTCAGCTCGGCATAGTCATCGGCCTTCAAGGCCTGCAGCGCCGCCCCGGAGCCACGTCCGCCAGCCCCCACCAAGCCGACTTTGATCGACTTCGTGGCTTGGGCAGCCTTCAAGAAAGCAGGCGCCGCCGCAGCCGTCGCCAGGATGAAATTCCGTCGTTGAGAGTTCATGGGTTCTGCTTCAAGTATATTGGGCATTGAGCCCATGCGTATCTTTGCCGCACTTTTTTTGACGACTGCCCTGAACGCTCAGGACTCTTCGCTCGTCCAGTTCAACCGCCAAATCCGCCCGCTGCTCTCTGACCGTTGCTTCGCCTGCCACGGGCCCGACCCAGGCAACCGCAAAAGCCCGCTCCGGCTCGACCGCGAAGCCGATGCCAAAGCCGATTTGGGTAAAGGCCGCTACGGAATCGTCCCTGGCGACCCCATTAGATCCGGCATCTACCAGCGCATCACCTCCGCTAACAAAGGCCAGCGCATGCCCCCCGCCTACGCTGGCCATGACGCCTTGCCCGCTGAACAAATCGCCCTCATCAAGCGTTGGATTGAGCAAGGCGCGCCTTACCAAGCCCACTACTCCTTCATCGCCCCGCAACGCCCGCCCATCCCCGCCGCGGCCCGCAATGCGATTGACCATTTCATCCAGGCCCGCCTCCAGAGGGAAGGCCTGGCACCCGCCCCTCCCGCCGATGCCCGCACTCTGATGCGTCGCGTCACCCTTGACCTAACTGGTTTACCGCCCACTCCTGCCGAGATGGAGTCTTTTCTCGCTGACCCGTCCACCGGAGCCTACGAAAAAGTCGTCGACCGTCTCCTCGCCAGCCCTCGTTACGCCGAGCGCATGGCCATTCGTTGGCTCGAAGCCGCTCGTTACGCCGACACCAACGGCTACCAGAGCGATGGCACGCGCGATATGTGGCGTTGGCGCGATTGGGTGATCGACGCCTTCCGCAAGAACATGCCGTTTGACCAATTCACGGTCGAACAACTCGCCGGTGACTTACTGCCCAACGCCACGCTCTCCCAACGCATCGCCACCGGCTTTCAGCGTAACCATCGCACCACCGCTGAAGGCGGCATTATCGACGAAGAGTTCCGCGTCGAATACGTCGCCGACCGCACCGAAACTACTTCCACCGTCTGGCTCGGCCTCACCCTCGGCTGCGCGCGCTGTCACGATCATAAGTTCGACCCCCTGGCCCAGAAAGACTTTTACTCGATGTTCGCCTTTTACAACAACGTCCCCGAGCGCGGCTTTGTTTGGAACTTCGGCAACGAGCCGCCTTACATCAAAGCGCCGTCGCCTGCCGAGAAAGCCAAACTCGATCAGCTTGACGATCGGATCGCCCAACAGCGAGCCAAAGTAGCCGCGCTTGAGCCCGCTATCGCCAAGGCCCAAGCCGCCTGGGCCGTGCCAGACAAAATCTGGCAAGTAAATGATGGCTTAATCCTCGAAAGCACGGCTGGCTTCGCTTGCAAAGGCCAATGCGCTCCGTTCGATGGCCAGTCGTCACTGGAACGAATACTCACCAAGGACGCGCCAGACAAACCCAAATTCAACAATCAGGATCCTTTCACTTTCGCCGCCTGGATTCGGCCCGAAGACGGCAAAGGAGCTATCTTGTCGCGAGCGGAGGACGAATGGGAAGGTCAACAACATGGCCTCTATGTCGTCGACGGCAAACTCCGCCTGCACATCGTCTTTCGCTGGAGCGACTTGGGCTCCCGCGTCGAAACGAAACTGCCGCTGAAGTTACACCAGTGGCAACACGTCAGCGCCACTTACGATGGCGGCATGCGCGCTGCCGGCATTCATCTCTATGTCGACGGCATCGAACAACCCGTCAATGTCTTGTTCGATAACTTAGTTTGGCCGATCGAGAATAAGTATCCTTGGCGCATCGGCGCCGGCGCCAGCCTTCGCTTCAAGGGCGAAATCGAACAGCCGCTGATTTACTCCCGCGCGCTCACCTCCGAAGAAGCCGGCACCCTTCCCCTTAAACAGACGCTGGCGCAACTCGTCGCCCTGAAGACGAAAGCCGCTCAGTCTAAGCTGCGCATGGCTTTTCTGGAACTCGGCCTTCCAACTGAACTGAAGCGTGAACGCGAAGCCCTGTTTTCCCTGGAACGCGAACGCGGCAAGTATCTGGAGACCGTCCCCACCGTGATGGTGATGCAAGAAGGCGCAACCCGCCAAGCCTACGTCCTGAAACGCGGGGCTTACGATCAACACGGCGAACCCGTCTCGCCCGCCATTCCCGCCAGCCTTCCTGGCTGGCAACCGGAGTGGCCCAAGAATCGGCTGGGCTTGGCCCGCTGGATCGTCTCCCGCCAAAACCCGCTCACCGCTCGGGTTACGGTCAACCGCTACTGGCAAATGCTTTTCGGCACGGGGATAGTCAAAACGGTGGAGGACTTCGGCTCGCAGGGCGAGTGGCCGTTACACATGGAGTTACTCGATTGGCTCGCCGTCGAATTCATGGAGAATGGCTGGGACACCAAGGCCCTGCTGAAGACCATCGTCACGAGTGACACCTATCGTCAAAGTTCCCACGTCTCGCCTGGCTTGCTGGCGCGCGACCCTGAAAACCGGCTGTTTGCCCGGGGTACTCGCCTGCGTATCTCTCCAGAAATGGTGCGCGACCAAGCGCTCGCGGTCTCTGGTTTGCTCGTCGACCGCGTAGGCGGGCCGTCCGTGAAGCCCTACCAGCCGCCGGGGTTGTGGCAGGAGCTAATCGGCGGTAAAGGTTATACGCCCGATGCGGGCGAAGGGCTTTACCGTCGCAGTCTTTACACTTACTGGAAGCGCACCATTGCCCCACCCGGCATGGTAAATTTCGACTCTCCCACCCGCGAACTTTGCATCGTCCGCGAGGGACGCACTAATACTCCGCTCCAAGCCTTGAATTTGATGAACGACGTCCTCTACCTAGAGGCATCGCGTAAGTTGGCGGAGCGAATGTTGAGTGCGAGCCCTGCCGCCGAGGGCCGGCTCACTTACGCTTACCAGGCCACGCTCGGTCGCGCGCCGAAAGCCGCGGAGCTAACGATCCTCATGCGCACGCTAAACCAGTTTGAGCGTCAATATCAGCAGGACCCCCAGGCGGCCGGCGAATTTCTCAAACAAGGCGACTCTCCGCGTGACCCTAAGTGGCAAGCCCCGGAGCTGGCCGCCTATACCGCACTCGCCAGCCTCATACTTAACCTGGACGAGGTGGTAACTAAAGAATGAGACGCCGAGACATCCTGACCCGAAGCGCCACTGGCTTGGCCTCACTCTCGCACTTACTGAATGCAAAAACCACGGGTGGACTTCCAGGCATGCCCACTCGTCCACCCACGGCCAAGCGCGTGATCTACTTATTCCAAAGCGGTGGACCTTCGCAATTTGAAACCTTCGACTACAAGCCGCGTCTCACTGAGCTGGCGGGCACTAACTTGCCTGAAAGCATTCGCCAGGGTCAGCGACTGACCGGCATGTCTTCGCAACAGGTGAATTTTCCGGTTGTGCCCTCCCGGTTCACTCTGAAGCAGCGCGGCCAATCTGGCGCCTGGGTGAGTGACTTACTGCCCCACACGGCCGCCATTGCCGATGACTTGTGTTTCGTCAAGTCGCTCCACACCGAAGCGATCAACCACGATCCGGCCGTTACCTTCTTTCAAACCGGCTCCCAAATCGCCGGCCGGCCCAGCATGGGCTCCTGGGCGGCTTATGGGCTCGGGGCCGAAACCGAAGACCTCCCTGCTTTCGTGGTGATGATCTCGCCGGGCGGCGGCGGCGGTGGCCAACCGCTCTACGATCGCCTTTGGGGCTCTGGCTTTCTGCCGACTCGTTTCCAGGGCGTCAAGTTCCGTTCTGTTGGCGATCCGGTGCTCTACTTGACTGACCCGGCTGGCTTTTCTAAAAACAACCGCCGCACTTACCTCGACGCGCTCAATCAGCTCAACCAAGTAAAGCTGGAAGAGGCCGGTGACCCCGAAATCTCCACGCGTATTTCGCAATATGAGATGGCCTTTCGCATGCAAACTTCGGTGCCCGAGTTAGTCGATCTGAAGCAGGAAAGCGCCGCCACGCTGAAGCTTTATGGCGAGGATGCCACTAAGCCGGGCACCTTCGCCCATAACTGCCTGCTGGCCCGTCGTCTCGCCGAACGTGGGGTCCGCTTCATTCAGCTGTATCACCGCGACTGGGACCATCATGGCGGTCTGGTGAAGGGCATGCCCAACCGTTGTAAAGAGACTGACCAACCTGCGGCGGCCCTGATTACCGACCTCAAGCAGCGCGGCATGCTCGATGATACGCTCGTCGTCTGGGGCGGCGAGTTCGGGCGCACGGTTTATTGCCAAGGCACGCTGACCAAAGAAGAATACGGACGTGACCACCATCCACGCTGCTTCTCGATCTGGATGGCCGGTGGCGGCATCGCCCCGGGAATATCCTATGGCGAAACGGATGACTATAGTTACAACATCGTCAAGGACCCCGTCCATGTCCACGATCTGCAAGCCA
>JAYVUQ010000382.1:0-6067 GCA_043787785.1 Bryobacteraceae bacterium | reverse complement strand
CGCAAGGTAGCCAGATCGAGGTTCAAGCCAATGCCGACCAAAAAGAAGGGCACCAGCAGTTCGGTCGCCCCGCGCGTAAAGTCATGGGCGCGGCGTTCCAGTTGCCCGGCCAGAACAACTCCGGCCAGGAAGGCGCCCACAATCGCCGCCACCCCGGCATAATAGGCCAGCAGCGCCAGGGCAAACAGTACCGTGATGGCAATGGCGAAGTCAGCCTCCGCGCCGCGCATCGACCGGCGCACCTGCGGTACGGCCCGCTCCATCGCCCGCGACCCGTACTGGATAGCGAGGACAAAAAGCCCGATGGAAAAGAAAGCCGTCAGGCCGATGTCCGAATATTTCACTCGTCCCCGCGACATTCCGCTCACCACCGCCAGCACAATCAGCCCCAGGATATCGTCGATCACCGCCGCCACCAGAATAATCCGGCTGGCTTTCAGATGAAGAAATCCACTCTGTTGGAGCACCTGCGCCGTGATTCCCACGCTGGTCGCCACCAGCGCCGCGCCGGCAAAACAGGCCGCCGTTTGCCCGGCACCGGAAAAGGTCAAGATTGCCCAACCAGCCAGAAACGGTAGCACCACGCCGCCCGCCGCCACCAGGGTGGCCGGGCCGCCGACGCGCTTCAGTTCCGAGGCGCGCACCTCCAGGCCGACGCTGAACAGCAGGAACATCACTCCCAGTTCCGACAGCGAGTGTAATAAGGGATTGGGCGCAATCCACCCCAGAACTGAAGGCCCGATCAAGACGCCCGCCACAATTTCGCCCACCAACGCCGGCATCCGCAAGCGCATACTCACTTCGCCCAGCAGCTTGGCGCAGCCGAAAATCAGCAGCATCGCCAGCGGCAAATTGAGGTCGGGCGAAGAACTGGCCGCGAAAAGAAACAGGGAGGTATCCATCAGGATTGAGGCACTTCTTCTCGAAGGTTAACACTAGGCTTTGGGGGGTCATAAGAATTATCGATTTCCTTCATCGCTCTAGCCACACTAGGATGGCCTGTATGATTCGCCCCAATCTCATAAGGTACGGTGCCCTCCTCACCACACTGGCGGCCGCAGCTCTGGGTCAAACCCCGGCTCCCACCGTCGAATCCAAAATCGCCGCGCTGGAGGCCGCTGTCAAATCAGCCCAGACCTCCGGCGATAACGCTTGGGTCCTCGTCTCGTCCGCCCTGGTGCTGATGATGACTGGCCCTGGCCTGGCGCTTTTTTACGGCGGCCTCGTTCGAAAGAAAAACGTGCTCTCGGTGTTCATGCAGTGCGTGATCCTGATGGGGCTGGTCTCTGTGTTGTGGGCCGTTTTTGGCTACTCCTTGGCTTTCGGCGAGGGCTCCCCTTTTATCGGTGATCTGCGGTATTTTCTTTTGAAGGGCGTCGGTGCCGACCCCATGGCCGACTACGCCGCCACCATCCCGCACCAATCGTTCGCCATCTTCCAGATGATGTTCGCCATTATCACGCCGGCTCTCATCTGCGGCGCTTTCGCCGAGCGCATGAAATTCTCGGCCATGCTGCTGTTTATGACGCTTTGGCTGTGTGCCGTGTACCTCCCGATGGCCCACATGGTTTGGGGCAAGGGTGGCTTGTTGAATGCCTTCCTGGGTGGCACGATTCCCTGTCTTGACTTCGCCGGCGGTACGGTCGTCCATATCACCTCCGGTGTCTCGGCTCTTGTCTGTGCGCTTTATCTCGGCAAACGGGTCGGCTATCCCACCGAACCGATCAAGCCGCATAGCTTAACGCTCGCGACCGTTGGCGCTTGCCTCCTCTGGGTGGGTTGGTTCGGCTTCAACGCTGGCTCCGCACTCAGTGCCGGTTCTCTCGCCAGCGCCGCCTTCCTCACTACCCATCTGGCCGCCGCCGCCGCCACTCTCAGCTGGACCGCCGCCGAATGGGTGAAGCACGGCAAGCCCACCGTCCTCGGCGCCATTTCTGGCTGCGTCGCCGGTTTGGTCTGCATCACGCCCGCCGCCGGTTTCGTCACTCCCGTCTCCGCTCTCATCATGGGCCTCCTGGTGGGTGTAGTCTGTTTTGTGATGGTCGCCATCGTCAAGAACATGTTCGGCTACGACGACGCCTTGGACGCCTTTGGCGTACATGGCATCGGCGGCACGCTAGGCGCGATCCTCACCGGCGTCTTCGCCGACAAGGCGGTAAACAGCGCGCTGAACCTCGACAAAGGCAATGCCGCGCAGGTGATGAACCAGGCCATCGGCATCGCCATCGCCTGGGGCTTGGCCATCGTCGGCACCATTGTCATCCTGAAGATTGTCGACGTCGTGGTCGGCGTTCGCGTCAGCCGCGACGAAGAGATCGATGGACTCGATCTTTCGCAGCACGGTGAAGACGGCTATAGTTACGAATCCTAGGCCCCGGAGAAATCACAACCATGAAAAAGATCGAAGCCATTATTCAACCCTTCAAACTAGAAGAAGTGAAGGAAGCGCTGAAGACTATCGGCGTGGACGGCATGACCATCTCGGAAGTGCGTGGACACGGCCGCCAGAAGGGCCACAAGGAGGTCTACCGCGGTCAGGAATACCAAGTGGACTTGCTGCCCAAGGTAAAGCTCGAGATGGTCATCCCCGCCTCCCGTCTCGATGAAGTGACGGCGACTATCGTAAAGGCCGCCCGGACCGGTAAGATTGGAGACGGCAAGATTTTCGTCTTTGACGTCGTCGAAGCCATCCGGATCCGAAACGATGATCGCAGCGATACCGCCCTTTAGAAACCCCCGCTTTCGGGAACGGCTGGAAGCAGTCGAAGTCCAGGTTCGTTCCTCTTATGCTTCCGCACTGAGCGCTCGCTTCGGCGAGCGCTTGGCGTTGGTGGCCGTAGGTGGATTCGGGCGTAGCGAACTGTTCCCTTTCTCAGACATCGACATCCTTATGTTGGTGGACCGTATTCCTGAAACCCCTGAGGATCGCGAAGCCATCGCGATTTTTCAGCGCCAACTTTGGGACGGTAATCTGCGCCTCAGCCAGGGCTTGCGTACCGTCGAAGAATGCATCCGGCTCGACGAACTCGATATTGAACGCACCATCAGCCTGCTGGACCGTCGCTGTCTGGCCGGCTCGCAGGACCTCTGGCAGAAGCTGCAAGAGCGCCTGCCGAAATTCCTCGAGTCCAAGCGCGCCGTGCTCGATCGGCATATTTGCCGTCTGGCCGCCGGCCGCCACAATAAGTTTCAGCACACCATTTATCATCTCGAGCCAGACCTTAAAGAGGGCCCGGGCGGCTTGCGGGATTTGAACCTCCTGCATTGGCTCCGCGAAGATACCCTTACGCTTGAGCCTTCGCGCGAGTTCCTCTATGACACTCGCTTCGGCCTGCACGACGCCGCCCAACGCGACTCGAATCTTCTCACCTTTGATTTTCAAGAGAGCCTGGCCGAGAATCCCGATGCGTTCATGCGCGCCTACTATCACCACGCCCGCCTCGTCTTTCGCGCCGCCCAGCGCGCCATTGAGCGGCACGAAGGCCCCACTAGCGGCCTGTTGAGCGTCTTTCGGGATTTCCGCACCCGCGTTTCAAACTCCGATTTCACCGTTAGCAAAGACCGGGTTCTGTTCCGTGCGCGGCGTGGCGTCACCGATGTCGCCCTGAAGCTGCGGCTCTTCGAGTTTCTTGCCCGCCACGGTTTGCGCTTGTCCGCCGAAGCCGAGGATCGTCTCGTCACCGGTCGTGTCGCCATGGCCGATAACCCGCCGCTTTGGCCCTGGTGGCGCGACATGCTCGCGCAGCCCCATGCCGCCGTCGCCTTGCGCGCCATGCACGAAACCGGCGCGCTCACCGCCCTGATGCCCGAGTGGGAGCATCTCGAGAGCCTGGTCACCCGCGACTTCTACCATCTCTACACCGTCGACGAACACACACTGGTCGCTCTCGAGACCCTCGAAAAGCTGCCGGCCTCGAAAGAGCCAGCCATTCAACGCTTCGCCGAACTGTTCGCCGAAGCCGAGGGTCTCCCGCTCCTGCGCTTCGCGCTCCTCATGCATGACATTGGCAAGGGCACCGGGAAGGAGCATTCTGCCGAAAGCGAGCGCATCGCCCGCGAAGTACTCGCCCGTTGGGGTACCCCGCCGCTCGAAGCTCAGGCGATTCTCTTCCTCATCGAGCATCACCTGGACCTCTCCACGATCGCCACTTCGCGCGACCTCTCCGATCCCGCCGTCATTGAGGAGGCTGCCCACCGCGTCGAAACTCTGGAGCAGTTGAAGATGCTCACCTTGCTGACATTCGCCGACATCAGTGCCGTCAACCCCGTCACCATGACGCCCTGGCGAGCCGAGCAACTCTGGCGCGCCTATCGCACCATCCGCCGGGAACTCACGCGGGAACTCGGCTCAGAGATCATTCAATCGGCACCCAGCGACAATCCTGCGGTTTCGCGGTGGCTCGAAGGCTTCCCCACCCGATATCTGCGCACCCACACGCCCGCCGACATTGAGCGGCACTTCGCCCTCGCCACCCTCAGCGAGAACCTGGGAGTGGCCGTGGAGTTGCGCAAGCAACAAGGCGCCTGGGAACTCACTATCTCCGCGCCTGACCGAGCCGGCGTCTTTGCCGCCCTCGCCGGCGCCCTCGCCAGTTTCGGCTTCAACATCCTCAAGGTGGAGGCCTTCGCCAACCGCCAAGGCCGCCTCCTCGACATCTTTCACTTCGCCGACCCGCTGCGCACGCTCGACCTCAACCCTTCCGAGGTCGACACCGTGCGCAAGCGTGCCACCCAAGCCGCTAAAGGCGAACTCGACGTGCCTAAACTGCTGAAGTCGCGCCCGAAGCCGAAAGTGCGGATGAAACTGACGCCGGTGGTCGAAGTCACTTCGCGCGAGAACGCCAAGTCGACGCTGGTGGAGATCGTCAGCGAAGACCGCCCCGGCCTGCTCTACGACCTCGCCTCGACACTAAGTGATCAGGGCTGCAGCATTGACGTCGTCCTGATCGACACGGAAGGCACCAAGGCGCTCGACGTGTTCTACGTCACCAAAAACGGCGCCCCCCTGTCGCCGGACGACGAACTGCATCTGGCTGCGGCCCTGGACGCCGCCGTGCGGCCGGTCTAACCCGGCAGTTTTTGGCAGTGATGGGCAGAATGTGCTATTCTTTGATTTGCGCGTGTCCCGCACGTCCTTGCGAGCTTTGCGTTCGCTGATAGGTGTGCTCCCCAAATCAATTCGACACTGCTAGGAGATTGTGATGGCAAAGTTCTGCCCTGTGACCAAGAAGAAACCGATGTCCGGTAACCGGGTGTCACACGCCAACAATCGTACGAAGCGCCGCTTTGAGCCCAATCTGCACGACAAGCGGATCTGGGTGCCCAGCGAAAACCGCTACGTGCGTCTGCGTTTATCCACCAGCGGGATGCGCATTATCGATAAGCAGGGTGCCGATGTGGTGATCCCGCGGCTGCGTAAGGAAGGTCTCCTCTAATGCCTCGCATTATCATTCGCTTGGTTTCGACGGCCGGTACTGGCCACTTCTACACCACCACCAAGAACCCCAAAATCAAGACCGATAAGATTCTCAAAAAGAAGTACGATCCGGTCATCCGCAAGCACGTGGAATACAAAGAGTCCAAGATTTAGTATTCTTTTCCGCAAACGAAGAAAGCCCCAAGCTCGCCTCGAGCCTTGGGGCTTTCTTCGCGTCAGCGGGCGGAAAGCACACGCGGGATGCCGGCCAAATCCGGATCCACTTGGACGAAAGACCAGTGGCGCAACAGAGCCCGCACGGCGGCCTCGCGATCATAGCCCAGTTCGAGCACCAACCAGCCGTCCGGGCGCAGGACCCGTTCGGCCTCGGCAATCAAGCGGGCATAGACCTCATTGCCGCTCTCCCCCCCGAACAGAGCCAGGTGAGGTTCATAGTCGCGCACTTCTGGTTGTAGCGTGGGGGAATCCGAGAGCGGGATGTAGGGCGGGTTGGAGACCAAGAGGTCGAGCGAGCCTGGAGCGAGCGCGGTGGTCAAGTCGCCAGCCATCAATTGCACAGGAGCCGCAAGCCGCCTAGCATTCACCGCCGCCACGGTGAGCGCTTCCCGAGACAAGTCGATCAACAGCACC
>JAYVUQ010000381.1:0-6695 GCA_043787785.1 Bryobacteraceae bacterium | reverse complement strand
ATCAAAGCGGCTTCCGATGCGGCCCGATGATCCCATCGATCCTTCCGAAGAACTCGAAGCGTTAGTCGAGGAGATGGATGTCGCTGACTTCGAAACCGCGGAAGGCCAGGATCAAGGCATCCGCACTCCCGAATCCGCCGGTGCCGACTCCGCCGATGAGATCGACCCTGTCGAGAAAATGGGGAAGTAGGCCGGACACTGCCTCACGCCATTTTGGCGTCAGTGGCGATCGCTTACCCGCCGGAGTCGCTAAGCGTTGCGACCGTCGCCCGTGACCCTTCTGCCTGAAGCGGTTTATGCGGACAACCCAAGGGCTTCGCCTGCAATTTGAATAAGTAGCGAAGTTCCAGTTTCGCGATGAACTCCGCCGACACACGCGCTACTGCTGCGAGGAAATGGCACGGAGTCGTAGAAGCTACCCCGCCAGAGCCGAACCATTGCCGGTGAACCCCATTTCGAGGGGTGACGTGGATGGCGTTCCGGTCTATCTCGAAAAGCGAGATGGCCCCTACCGGGTTTCCCATCACCACCAGCTAAAGTTACCGGTGAGCAACACTCTTTGTTTGTCGTTGTAGCGCCGCTTGCTCTGCAGCCAGTTTCCAGACGGGCCGAATCGGGTTTTCCGGGGACATCCCTGTCGGCACGACCCCAGTTCGACACGACCCCTTGACCCCCCTAAGTGCCAGAGATATGATACGCGGAACCGGTATCTTCACTATGCGTACTAAAACTATTCTTCTCCACCTGCTCCTGGCGGCCGTCGCGTTTCCCCAGGGTGAGCGCTGTACCATCACTGGCACGGTAAACGATTCGTCGTCGGCAATTATCCCCGGCGTCCGCGTTTCCGTCCGTAACATACAAACCAACATCACCAGCCGCGCAGAAACGAACACCGCGGGGATTTACTATGTCACGGCGTTGCCGCCCGGTGACTACGAGGTAAACGCCGAAAAGGCCGGCTTTCGTCCGGCGCGCGTAACGGGGCTGAATCTAACCGTGGGCCTGCAAGCGACCATCAACCTGAAGCTGGAGGTAGGCACGGTTACCGAAGCCGTGGAGGTCGTAGCGTCGCAGGTACAACTGGAGGCGCAGACCTCAGGGCTAAGCAAGGTGGTTGAACAAAGGCGAGTGGTGGAACTGCCGATTCTGGGACGAAATCCCCTCGCCTTAGCCGCCACCGCGGCCGGCGTGCTGCCCACCTCAGGCCAGCGAGCCACCGGCGGCGACATCATCGGTGTCAGCACCACGGCCCAAATCAACGGGGGATTGGCGCAGCAGAATGGCGTGCTGATCGATGGCGGCGAGAGTCGCGGCAGCACCGAATCGGGCAATGCCTATACCGTTCCCATTGAAGCTGTCGGTGAGTTCAAGGTGGAGACGTCCAACTACTCCGCCGAGTTCGGACGCGCCGCCGGCGGCATCGTCAACATGACGACCAAGAATGGCACTAACACCATCCACGGCGTCGGTTGGGAGTTTCTCCGCAACGATCATTTGAACGCCAATAGCTGGCAGAATAATCGCAGCCGTGTGCCGAAGGGCCTCTTCCAGCGCAACGAGTTTGGCGCCACCGTCGGCGGACCCATCAGGAAGAACCGCACCTTCTACTTCGCCGCTTACGAAGCCGTGCGCCAAGGCAGTCCCGATCAGGCTCTCCTCACCGTGCCCACCCAGGCCCAGAAAGCCGGAGACTTCTCGCAAACCTTTGATCGCAATGGCCGCTTGAACGTGGTTTATGACTACCTCACCACGCGCCCCGACCCGGCGCGGCCGGGCAACGCCATTCGCGACGCTTTCGCCAGCAATGTGATCCCCTCGGGACGGGTGCATCCCATCTCCCGCAACGTGATTCCCTTCTGGGGCGATACGAACCGGCAAGGCGAAGGCTCCTCGCTGGTGAATAACTACTTCCGCGCCGGCAAGGCCATCAACAATGTCGACAGCTGGTTCGGCCGCTTTGACCATATCATCAACGACCAGCATCGCCTCTATGGACGGTACGGTGGCCGCGAGAATAAGGCCACCACTTCGGTCGCGCTCAACCCAGCCTTCCCGCCGCGGTCCATCAGTTCGAACCCGGCCAACAGCGCCCTCATCAGTCTTACCTCCACCTTCACGCCGAACATCCTGGGTGAGGGCCGCATCAGTTACACGCGCCTGCAATTCGATTCCGCACCATTGAGCGAGGGCTTTGACGTCGGCAAACTTGGATTTCCGACCAGCGTCACGCGGAATATTCTTTTTAACCAGTTCCCTCAAATCTCGATTCAGACTTACGCCCAGGGCGCCGGATTAGCGGTCACCGGCGCCGCGCCAAACGAGTTCGATCAACTGGGTGGTGTCGGACGGAATCTCGTGCCGCAGGATACCTGGCACGCGCAGTATCACTTCACCATCATCAAGACCCGCCATAAGTTCAAGGCCGGCATCGACCACCAGCTCATCAAGCTGAACGCTTTCAACTCGCAACAGTCCTCGGGCCAGTACATCTTCGATCGTCTGAACAGCCAAGGGCCAGACCCGACAGTCACCACGCTCAATGGCGGCCATGGCTTCGCCAGCTTCCTGCTGGGCGTTCCGCAAGCGGGCGCCATCACGATCACCCGGCCACTGTTTCTCTATCAGCGTTACTACGGCGCCTATTTTCAAGATGACTGGCGCATCACCAATCGCCTCACTCTCAACCTGGGCCTGCGCTACGAATACACCACCCCCTATGCCGAAAAATTCGGCCAGATCGGCTACATTGACTGGAAGAACAACGACCCCGTTGCCGGTACTCGCGGCACCTTCAAACTCATCGAGCCGGGCGGCTACCAAAGCGATCCCAATCGCAAAAATTTCTCGCCGCGCGTGGGCCTCGCCTGGCAACTGAACGACCGGACGGTGATTCGCTCGGGTGCCGCTATCTTTTATGCCAGCTATGTGGGCGTCAATGCCGCCGCCACTGACTTTGGCAACGGTAGCTTCC
Organism: Bryobacteraceae bacterium; assembly: GCA_043787785.1. Classification (GTDB taxonomy): domain Bacteria; phylum Acidobacteriota; class Terriglobia; order Bryobacterales; family Bryobacteraceae; genus JALHNI01. The sequence continues at coordinate 3,724 of JAYVUQ010000381.1, read as the reverse complement.
TCTCGAACGCGCTGTTCCTGGGCCAGCCGAATGCGCTCCCGAACACGCCGCCCGAAGGCGGCTCGTGGTCGAACCCCTTCGCGGGCGGTATCGTCGTACCGGATCGCAACACCAACTTCGCCGGACAGAATGTGCGCGCCGACACGCGCTACCGTCCGAATGCTTACATCGGCAATTGGTCCTTCTCCATCCAGCGCATGGTGACGAAGGATTTAATGATCGAAGCTGCCTACATCGGCTCCAAAACCACCCACCTCTATTGGAACCGCCAGCGCAATCAGAATAGCCCGGACGACCTCGGCCTGGGCGCTTCGCTGCTGCAGCCAGTGCCCAATCCGTTTTTCGGTAAAATCGCGGCTGGCGCCCTCGCCGGTCCCACCATCCAGCGGCGTCAATTGCTCCGGCCCTTCCCGCAATTTCTTGACCTGCTCATCTTCCGCGACCCCTACGGCGATCTGAGCTACCAAAGCGCAACCTTCCGGGTCGAGAAGCGATATTCCCAAGGCATGACGGTGTCGCTGGGCTACACCGCGTCAAAAACCATCGCCAGCACCGCGCAATCGAATACCTGGGTCGTCGGGCCGTCCAACTCGCTTTACAATGCCCGTTACAACAAAGGCATCGAAGCGAACGACATCCCGCAACGATTGGTGCTCAGCTACCTCTATGACTTCCCCTTCGGCAAAGGCAAGCGTTGGCTCACTTCGGGCATTGGCGCCCGGGCGCTTGGCAACTGGGAAATCAGCGGCATCACGGTTCTGCAAAAAGGCCGCCCCGTCCTCATTACCGCGCCGGATCAGACGAATCTTTTGAACTTTTCTTCCACCAACGGCCGCGCCAACCGCTTGAAGGATCCCGTCCTGCCTGGCGACCAGCAATCCCTCACCCGTTGGTTCGATACGTCGGCTTTCGAACGCGCCGCCCCTTACACAGTGCCGACGGACTCTCTCTCCCAGCCACGCCTGCGCGGCCCGGGCCGGGTGAACTTCGATTGGTCGCTCATTAAGAATAACCCCTTCAAAGAGCGCTTTAATCTGCAGTTCCGGGCCGAGTTCTACAACGTCTTCAATACCCCGGCGCTGGACGCCCGTGGTGCGACCATGGACGTGTCGAATCCGCTCTTCGGACAGATCGTCTTAGGGGGCAACCCGCGCAACATCCAGTTCGGTATCCGCTTGGCCTATTAAGGTCGACGGAGTTGCGGGTGAAGTAGTACTTCTCAATTTGACTTGACCGGATTGCAGGTGTTACTCAGGGTTCAGAATCTTGAGAATGGCCGAGCCGTAACGAGTGGCCATGCGCGGGCTGATGCCAGATACGGTGAGTAAGTCATCGTGATTGAATGGCTCGGCTTCCAAGATCGAAGCGAGGACTTTATCAGAGAAAATGCGAAAGGCGGGCACGCCTTGTTGCTTGGCTTCGCCGAGGCGCCATTTTTTGAGGGCCTGCTCGCGCGGGTCGGCTGTCGCAGCCGCAGCTTTCCTGCGAGTCGGCTCAACCGGTGCCTTGCCGGCGCGGGCCTTGCCGCGTGCCTTCTTCTGGGGCCGTTCCTTGATGAGTAACTCGAGATTCTCGTCCGTACCGGGTTGACTACCTTCCCAGGTGAGAGTGACCTTGCGGAAGACGATCTGACGGCCATCGGTGGTGAAGGTGGCCTCTTTGATTTCAATCAAGCCAGCGCGGGCGACGGAGGCGAGTAACTGCTCGAAGGTGTCGCGGTCGAGCTTAGCTCCGAATTCGGAGTGTAACTTGCCGGTGGAGCGGCCATCGGCCTTGCGCAGCGTGCCCATTACCGCGCTGACGATGCCCTGTTCTGGCGCGGTGGCGGCGCGGAAGACCTGCGCTTCAGTACTCTGCGGCGCGCAGAAGTCGCAGAGGCCGCAGGGCTCCTTGGCACCGGCATGGTCGCCGAAGTGGGCGACGAGGGCGCTCATGCGGCAGCGGTTCTCTTCCGTGAAGCGCAGCATGCTTTGTAACTGGGTGACGCGTTGGCCGATTTGGCCTTGATAAGGCTCGCGCCAGCCGCCGTTGCCGAGGGTGACGTTTTCGGCAAAGTCGACTACGGCGCCGCCGTGGATCCAGAGCTTTTCGAGGGCCTTGTCGAAGGTATCGGCTTCGATCTTCAGGCGGTGCTGTAAGTCCTCTTTAGCTTCGGGCTTCAGGCGGAGAGCGGCGAAGATACGGTCAAGCAGCTTGATGTCGGGGTAATCGCGTTCTTGGAAAAAGTCGTGGGTATGACGGTCAGCGTAGGAGTGCATCAGGACGGCCCGCGACGGCAGGCCATCGCGGCCGGCGCGGCCAATTTCCTGATAGTAACCCTCGACGCTGGCGGGCAGGGCCACGTGAATGACGGTACGGACATCGGCTTTGTCGATGCCCATGCCGAAGGCGATGGTGGCGACAATGACATCGAGTTGGCCGCTAAGAAAGGAGGATTGTACCTTCTGGCGCACGGAAGCGGCCAGACCCGCGTGATAAGCGGCGGCGGGAAAATGCCGTTTAAGTTCGGTGGCGAATTCATCGGCTTTTTTGCGCGTCGGCGCGTAGACAATCGCCGGGCGACGGGAAGGGCTGCTGAGTAACTGACGTACTAAATCAATGCGCTCGCTGGGCGCAGCCTCAACCACTTCGATGCCTAAGTTATCGCGCCGGAAGCCTTGGATGAAACGACCCTGTTCGCCGAGGTTGAGTTGGGAGGCGATGTCGTTTTGGACGATGGGGGTGGCGGTGGCCGTAAGGGCAATAACCGGCGCGGGCCGTAGTAAGGGTAAGTGCTGGCCGAGCGTGCGATAGTCGGGGCGGAAGTCATGGCCCCATTGGGAGATGCAATGCGCCTCGTCGACAGCGACCAAAGAGGGTTTTCGCTTGGCCAGCATTTCGGGGAAGCCGGGTACGCGGAGCCGCTCAGGGGCAATAAAAAGAAATTGTAAGTTGCCTTGTAAGTAGTCGATGCAGGCTTGGCGAGAGTCAGCGCGATCACGGCCGGAGTGGATGCGTTCGACGGCGAAGCCACGCTCCTTCAGCTTCGCGACTTGGTCTTCCATGAGCGCAATGAGTGGGCTAATTACTAGCGTGGTGCCGCCGCGGGCAAGGCCGGGCAATTGGTAGCAGAGGCTTTTGCCCGCGCCGGTAGGCATGACGAGCAGGACGTCGTGGCCTTCGACGACGGCGCGGCAAACAGCTTCTTGGCTGGGGCGAAATTGGGAAAAGCCAAAGGCAGATTTCAGCAGGGCGGGTAAGTCATCTTTGACGTCTTCAAACGTGGGCGCGGGTTGGGACTGAGTAGCCGTGCTGGCGGCCGCCGCCGCCGCGACGCGAACTTGGGGTGCGGGTATGGCTTCGGCCACTTTGCCGACCACGTCGCGGACATAGTCCTCGATGCCTTTGACGAAGGGCGGCAGGTCGGCCTGGCCGCGTTCGATCCGCTTTAAGTAGGCTTCCCACTGCCCGGTCATGATGGGGCTTTTCACTTCCGGATGCACCACCTCAATCAAGTGGATACCCTTGTCGGTGGCTTCGAGGGTCTTGCCCTCGCGCTGAACGTAGCCGCGCTTGAGGAGGACTTCGATGATGGAGGCGCGCGTGGCAGGAGTTCCGAGGCCGGTCTCCTTCATGGCGTCGGAGAGCTCTTTTTCATCGAGCGTCTTGCCGGCGGTCTGCATGGCGGTGAGTAAGGTGGCGTCGTTGAAGCGCTTGGGGGGGCGGGTTTTCTTGAGGATCGATT
>JAYVUQ010000380.1:0-5682 GCA_043787785.1 Bryobacteraceae bacterium | reverse complement strand
GCCGATGCCGAATGAGCGCGGCGAAGCGATGGCGCATTTGGTGGTGTACCGGCCGGAAGCCTTGTCGATGGAAGAAGCCGACTTTCTCGAAGGGTTGGCGCTGCAGTCAGCTTTGGCGGTGGGCAATGCGCAGCACCACGAGCGGACCATCGAATGGGAACGCGTGCAGATGGACCTGGACGCCGCGCGCACCATCCAGCGCAGCCTTCTGCCCCAAGAGGTGCCGGCGATTGCGGGCTATACGCTCAACTACCGGTCGACGACTTGTTACGAGGTGGGCGGCGACTACGTCGACGTGGTGCCCTTGGCCGATGGGCGCCTCATGATGGTGTTGGCCGACGTGGCGGGCAAGGGGCTGGCATCGGCTATGATTTCGATGACCTTCCGGTCGAGCTTTCGAGCGATGGCGGGCGCGGGGTTGCCGCTGCACGAAATGGCGGCGCGGATGAATACGCTGCATTGGCAGGAAGGCCTGGAGGCGCGGCGGCGTTATGTGACGGCCATTCTGCTGTGTTTCGATCCGGCGTCACACACCATCGAAGCCGTTAACGCAGGGCACAACCCGGCGTTTCTCGCCGCCGGCCAACAAAGGCTGCAGATTGGGGCCAGCGGACCGCCCTTAGGCATGTTGCCGGGCCGCACTTACGAAACCGAGCACTTTGTGTTCGAGGAAGGAAACCAGATGTTGCTTTACACGGATGGCTTGACCGAAGTGTTTCGCGGCGAGGAGGAGTTTGGGGAGGAACGGCTGATGGGCTTGTTGGACGACCAACCCGATGACTTTCTGGACCATGTGTGGACGACCCTCAAGCGCTTTACCGGCCATGCCCGCCAAACCGACGATATGACCGCACTGTACCTGCGCCGCGCGGGGGGAGATAACCATGGTGAGTGAACCAATCGTGACGGAGTTGAGGCTGCCTTCGCGGCTGGGCTTCGAGAAAGTGGCCATGGGGACGGCAGCCAGCGTCGCCCAGATGATGGGCTTTTCGGCGGATCGCGTCGAGGACCTCAAAACCGCCGTGGCCGAGGCTTGTATCAACGCGATTGAGCACGGAAACAAACTCAATGACCGTTTGGTGGTGGTAGTTACGCTATCGATGGATGTGGAGCGCCTGGAAGTGAAGATCGCCGACCATGGAACGGGCGTGCAGCAGGACTTGCACGTGCCGGACATGGACCGCAAGATGTTAGGCGAAGAAGATCCGCGCGGGATGGGAATGTTTCTCATTCAAGCGCTGGTGGATGAAGTGGAATATGTCAGCGCGATGACCGGCAGCTACGCGCGGCTGGTGATTCATTTGAATAGGAGTCAGGACAAATAATGGTAACGCCAACGAAAACGAAGGTCGAACAGAATAGCGGCTTGGCCGTGCTGCGGTTTGAGGGGGACATTACCAGCACTTCCGAGGAAGCCGTGCTGGGTGAGTATAAAAGCTTGGCCGCCGGGACGACGAAGATCCTGCTGGACTTCACGAAGGTGGGCTACTTGAATTCGAGCGGCATCGCGCTAGTAATTCAACTGATGATGGCGGCGAGCAAAGTACCGCAGAAAGTCGTTTGTTTTGGCTTGTCGGCACACTTTGTAAAGGTGTTCACGATGCTGGGCTTGGCCAAGTACACGACGCTGCATCCGGACGAGGCGGCGGCGCGGGCGGCGGTGGCTTAGACACGAATCTGGCCGCTTGTCTGGCGGGTCAACTCACTTCACGTCGCCAGCGTTGTGGCGTTTTTGAGGAGAACCCGCCTGATGAAAACGATAAACCTACTTGCCGCGACGCGCGGTGGCCAAGCGCTTGACGAACGCCGCGTGTTCAGGGGAAGCCAGACCCTGTTGCGCGGCCGGGAGCAACTTGCCCTTCCACAGGGCTTCGGGATGGAGCCAAAGTCCCGGGAAGACGCGGGAGCGGAGGATGCCGTCGTCGCCGGGTTCCACCTCCTTGTACTTGCCGCGCGTGAGCTGACGCCAGACGATGGCGCGGGGCTGCAATTGCACGGTGAGGTATTCGCGGACGCCCGCGCGGCGGTAAAGGTCGAGCTTGATACCGAGGTCGCGAGAGAGGCTGGAGCCGCTTACTTCGACGATGAGTTCAGGAGCGCCGGCTTGGTACTTGCCGGCCATCGAGGACTGGCCACCGTACTCCGGAGCGATGCGCAGGAAGAGGTCGGGTTGCGGGGTGTCTTTGGGTCCCATCACCCAGGTGCCGTCCGTGCCACCCTCACAGCCAGGGGTGTGGCTGCTAAAGGTGAAGAGCCATCCGTTCAGGTTGTAGTGGGTGGTGCAGTGATCCGAGGATACGGGCGAGGCCATAAAAACGACTCCATCGATAAGTTCGGCCTGCTTGAGGTCGGGCATCGCTTCCCAGCGGCGGAGGAATTCCGTGCTGTCGAGGCGGTCGCCTTCATGCAAGGTGGGCGGCAATGCGATGGCAAGACTGTGCACGCAGGTAACTCCAAGTTCAGGTTATCACGCGTGCTTCTGGGCTGGTTGCTCTTCGGCGGGTCGCTGTGGGCGCAAGGGCTATACCTCGACTTGAGCGGTGACTGGCGGATCGGCGACGACGACCGGCCGGAGTATGCGCGGCCGGACTTCGATGATCGCTCGTGGGCAACCCAGGCGTTGCCATTTGCCGACCAGTATCGTTGGCAGCGGCAGTATTGGATCCGCCGGACGGTGGAACTACCCGCGGCCTCGGATCGCGCGAACCTCGTGCTGACCTTGGGCACGATCCAGGACGTTTACGAAGTCTATGTGAATGGCCGTAAGATCGGCGCGAGCGGCCGCTTCGATTCGTTCGCGGATGCGCAAGTGCCCCGTCCTCGCGCATTCGAGGTGCCGGCTCTCGAAAGCGGCACCCTGGTGATCGCGCTGCGCGTCCGCGGCGTGCTCTTCCTTCACCCCGATTGGCGAATGCCGGATGCGGGGCCGTATCTCCTATCGGATCGAAGAAGCGCTCCGCCAGAACCAGGCTGGCGTCAAGTGAACGAACGCCGGCTTACCCTCTCGCCCTCTCTGGTGTTCGGCTCGCTCTTTCTCGCCATTGGCTTGCTGAGCTTTCTCGGTTGGCGCAGCGATCGCGTCCGGGTGGAGTACCTTTGGTTCAGTTTGGTTTCCTTCGTGCGCGCTGGCGCCGCGTTTTATACTTTTTCCTTTTACGATGGGCATGGCGTTTTTACGCCCGCCGGGGTCACCTGGGAGTACGCAATCGTGCACCTGGATCATCCGTTATTTGCGGAATTCGTCTTTGCGGCACTGGGGCTTCAGTCGTGGCGTTTGCGGACTCTCGTGTGGCTGGGCTGGAGCGTCTCCGCCTTAGCCGTAGTGCTCGGGGCGGACGGCCCACTCCTGGCCATCATCGGCTTTCCCGCAAACTTCTGGGTGGCGTGCATGGCCATAGCGGTGATCATCCAGGACTGGTGGCGGAGGCGGGGCATCCGCACCTCGATCGAGCAACACGCCCTGAGGTTCACGGCCCTGTTGACGGCGCTGAGCTTTGCCCAACTCTGGATCACGGCGGGTTACGCGAACTGGCTGTGGTATCGGAGCCCCTCCCGAATCGTAACGAGATTCGAGCTACCCTTCCTCGCTTTCGGGAACTATCGATTCCGGCTGGGCGATTTGTTCTGGCTCTCGATTTCGGTGGTCATCGTTTACCTGCTATTCCGGCGCTTGGCGGCCGACCGCCAGGACCGCCAACGGCTACAGGGCGAGATGGGTGCCGCGCAGGTGGCGCAGCAGTTGTTGCTGGGGCAGCAGGCTTCGGTGGAAGCTTCGGGGTTCTTCATTGATCCCGTCTACCAGCCGGCGCTGGAGGTGGGTGGCGACCTCTACCAGATCGTGGAGCGCCCGGACGGCCGGACGCTGGTGCTGCTGGGCGATGTGAGCGGCAAGGGACTGAAGGCGGCGATGATGGCGACGCTGGCTTGCGGGGCCATCCAGCATGACGACAGCGAATCGCCGGCGGCGGTGCTGGGGGCACTGAACCGGACGCTCTCGCGGCGGCCGTCGGGGGGCTTTATCACTTGCTGCTGTTTGCTGCTCCATCCGGATGGGCGGGTGGAGATCGCCAATGCCGGTCACCTGTCGCCCTACGTGAATGGCCGCGAGGTGGAGGTGGAGGCGGGCTTGCCGCTGGGCGTGGTCTCCGATGTCACTTACCGCGATCATGTCATCGTCTTGGCTCCCGGGGAGCAGTTGACCTTGGTGTCGGACGGCGTGGTGGAGGCGGCTTCGGCGACGGGCGAGTTGTTTGGCTTTGATCGTACCCGCGAGATCAGCGGTAAGTCAGCGAGCCAGATCGCCGAAGCCACCGAAGCCTGGGGTCAGAACGACGACATCACAGTGGTTACCGTGCGGAGGGCGGGATGAACGAACTACCGGGCGGCTTCGATCAACTCCTCCCAGCCGAGTGCGTAGCCGACAGCACGCTTCACTTCAACGACTCGGTGGACTGGGATTTTCGAGATCTTCTTCGCCAGATCGGCTTTCGAAATCGTTCGCAGGTTGTCGCAATTCACCACGCACGGCTTGGGCATGCCCTCTGCGGTGCCCAGGGGCACTTCGATCGGAATGTGGCGGATGGTGGCCGTGATTTCGGCGGCGACGAACTTGTTCAAGACGCCGTAAGCGTCGTCGCGGCTCAGGAGCAAAACCGGACGGCGTCCGGCGGGCTTGGGCAAGTCAGCCCACCAGATTTCGTACTGCCTCACGGCTTCCACTCTTCGGCATTTGACCAGTCATCGGCGTCCTCGGCCGAGTCCGGTTGGAGGCGGTATGCCTCGCGGATCTGCTCGTATTCGCGCTTGCGGACAGCCTCTCGGACGGCCTGCCGGATGAATTCCGCTCGCTGCCGCTTGGCTGCGGGCGCGACCTTGTTCAGGGATCGCAAGAGCGGTTCATCGACCTGGATTAATATGGAGGGCATATTAGTTTGACTATATCAACAAACGATATGAAGATGATGGGCACTCGCGCGAAGCACCGGGAATCGGCGGCGAGGCCAGAATGACGGCATCACGGTGGTTACCGTGACGAAGGATTTTTCGATGAGGTCAGAACCCGGCGAGCAGAGAGGATACAGGCGCCGAGAAGCCGGGCAACACGTCAGTTTCGAGCGTATCCGCGGCGCGAAGCAGACGAATGCCCGTGGTCGTCTGGATGAAGAGCTCGCCGTTTTCGTAGTCGAATTGCCAGACCTCCTGGCAACCGGCGCTCAATTATTCGAGCGTCTTCGCGTGGACATCCACCGCACTTTCCGACGGCGAGAGGACCTCCACGGCGATGTTCGGGGCACAAGGCAGGGGAATCTTCTTGCGATCGACGCCGTCGAGGCGGTCACGGAGAAAGATGGAGATATCGGGGCGGCGGACCGTCGTGGCCAGGGTAAGGCAATCCACTTCGCTGAGCACGACGCCGACGGGGTGCTGCGAAAAATAAACTACCAACTGGTGTTCTATGTTTTGCCGAATCTTGGCGTGCAAAGGCGTACCGCTGGACAAAGGGAGCAGTTCTCCTTCCACCAACTCGTAGTCGACGGTCTCCGACGTGGTCATCCGGGCGAATTCCTCGACGGTCATCGGCGTGGTTGTGCTCATGCGGGCTCCCTCCCCATGGTATCGCAGCATTTTGAAATCGCGGTGGCGGACGAGATCACGATGGTTACCGTACGAAGGTCAGCATGA
>JAYVUQ010000379.1:0-20208 GCA_043787785.1 Bryobacteraceae bacterium | reverse complement strand
GGGACTACTGGAGGTTCTGTTGTTATATCCGACGGAAATTAACCAGAGCCGAGGTGTAGTGATACCGAACAGGGTGAAATCCTGCGCCTCACCTTCCGTCTCACGTTCGCGGTTTGCTGCTTCATGCTTGCAATTCTACGTGCGTTAAGGCAGCCTCCAGTGCTCATCGAATAGAGTGGCGAAGGCGATCTCTGGGGATTCGGAGCCGGATAGCACTTTGAGAATGGCCAGGTCGCCGAGCTTGGGCATGCTGTAGTCGCCGTGATATTCGCGCTCGTCGAGGGTGAGGCCGGAGTTGATCACGATGTAACGCTTGGGCTGTAGTGGGTTGGGATAGATGAGCGCGGGCAGGTGTTCGGCCGCGGCGTAGGTTTGGGTGCCGACGCGAATGGAATTGCGGCTCCAGGCGATGGGCAGCTTGCCTTGCAATTTGGCGATCCAGCGGTTGCTGCCGGGGTCGCCGAAGAGGGCGACGTGGTAGTTGGCAAAGTCAGCCGGGGTGACGTCTTTATCGTCCTTGATGCGGGGATGGGCGCGGTAGTAGCGGGCGTAGACGCGGTCGAAGCGGGCGAGGATGCGGAGAGCTTGCTCGTGGGCGGCGGGGTTCCAGGGTGTGCCGGTGGGGCGCACGAGCAGGAAGGGTTCGAGGAAGGCGTCGTCGATGGGGCCTTGCAGGCCGTGGCGCTTGCGAAGGCCCTGGGTAACGCCGGTGCTCCAGCCCATTTGTGACTTATTGAGCGTGAGTTGCGCGGCGGGCTTGATGCGGATGGCTTGGCCGTCGATGTTGAGCTCTTTGGCACGCTCCATTTCGCGCAATTCGAGATGGGAGATGTTGTGGGTGGTGATCTGGTAGTGCTCGCGGGCGGCATCGCGGCGGGCGTTCACTTCGGCGCGCTCGTAGTGTTTGCCGAGGCCATCGATGGAGACCCAATGGGCGCGGGGGTAGCGGGTGGTGTAGGTGAGGAAGCGAACGTGATCGGGTGAGACGATGCCGCGGTCGCCGTGCTCTTTGAGGAAAGCATCCAAGCGTTGGCGGACGAGCGGGCTGATGCCATGGCCGGTCTTTTCGGAGATGAGGAAGATGTCCGAGGTGCCTTTGGTGCGCCAGTTGTTCTCCTCGCCTTCAGAGGGGAAGCCTTCTTTCTCGAGTTGGGCACGCACGCGGAGCGAAGACTCGAGCTGGCCGCGCGAGGGCTTGCCGGGCTCCGGCGGGATGGCGGCGACTTGGGTATCGGTATCGCCATCGTGTCCGGCGAGGGGCAGGTTGAAGGCGTTGAGGCTCCAATCGAGGATGTTTTCCCAAATGCGCAGGGGTCCGGCTTGGTAGGGCGGGAAGCCGGGCATTTGCGAGCGGCGTGGATAAGTACCGGCACCGATTTCAGCGGCCGCCCAACGGTCAGGATATTGCAAGGCAATGTGCCATGCGCCGGCGCCACCGAGCGAGAAGCCGCGCAGGACAATGCGCAGGGGATCGATCTTGTAACGGCGGCTGACATCGGCAATGGCTTCAAAGATGTCTACCTCGCCGGCCCAGTGGTTGGCGTTGTTCCAGCGGCCATAGCAGTCGAGAGTAATTTGGCCTAAGTTGGCGGTGGAGTAAGTGAGGCTCTTACTGGCGTTGGGAAACTTAGCAATGAAACTACTTTCGGTGAGTGTCTGGTCCCGGCCGTGAAGCCAGACGTAGAGACGTGTGGGTTGGTTGGCGTTGTAGCTATCGGGGATGGTGACGCCGTAAGGTTGCACAGAGCCATCGAGCGCGGAGCGGTAGGCGTGGATCTTGCGGCCCTTGGCCGTGGCCCAATCCGCGTTGCCCTTCTGGAGTTGGCGCGCGCGGGCCAGGCCTTGGGCGAGTACGTCGATGGCTTGATTGATGCCGTCTTGGGTGAAGAAGGTTTGGGGGAACTCCAGCAGGAAGCGGCCGGCTTTGGCGTAGACCTCGACATCGGTGACGAGCGGCGCGTCCATTTTGGGGGTTTTGGGCAAACTGCGCAGCAGGGCTTCGAGTTCGTTTACTTTACTTTGGATCAGTTTGAGCTCTTCCGCCTGGGGGACGATGGGCGGCAGGCCTTTGGCGGGCAATGTCTTGGGGGGCGCGGGCGTAGGCTGGGCACCCACTGCGAGCGAACAGATGAGGGCAAGAAGTAAACATCGGAGCATGGCTGTAATTCTATTTCAAATTCTCTTGACACCGACGACAATGAGGCGCATTCTGCAAGTGAATCGACTTGGAAGAAACGAAGTGGTTTCCCGAGCGAGGGACCCGTAGGCTGTTCATAGCTGTAAAATCGAGCCCGTCATATAGAAGGAGGTGCCATCGAAAAAATGGAAAGTACACCTTGGCACAACCAGGGCGGAAGCAACGAAGGCCTTTGCCAGTAACCTCGTGAACGACCGGACTCGCGCATTATCTAGCGCCGCCCATCTTGGGCCCCGTGAAGGCGTCCACTCGAGCTGAAAGCAAAACTAGTGCCGGCGGAGTTTCCGCCCTTTTCTTTTGCCTAAAAGGTATAGAATAATCGGCCATGCGAACCACACGCCGGGAAATGTTTTCGGCCTTGGCAGCTTCAAGCGCCTTGGCACAGAGCGGATCTGCCTTAGTGGAGCGTTTCGTACGCTTCCGGACTTTGGCCACTGGTCGCGCGATAGGGGGTCGCGGGATGTGGGGTCGCGTGGATGGCGAGACGGTGCATGAGCTTTCGCAAGCGCCTTACTTGGCAGCGCGCGAGACCGGTAAGAAATTCGCTTTGGCCAAAGTGATGCTGGCGGCACCGGTGGAGCCGTTGAAGCTGCTCGCCGTGGGCCTGAACTATCGCAGCCACGTCGGCACGCGGCCGGTGCCCAAAGAGCCTGAGATTTTCTACAAGCCCATTACCTGCCTGCAGGACCCGGGCGCGCCGATCCTCCATCCCAGCGATTCCAAAAATACGCACTACGAGGGCGAGCTCGTCATCGTGCTGGGCAAGGGCGGGCGGAATTTGTCGATGGAGCAAGCGAGGGCCGCCATCTTCGGCGTCACCTGTGGCAACGACGTCAGCGAGCGCGATTGGCAGAATGGCCCGCAGAAGGACTTGCAGTGGTGGCGCGCGAAGGGCGCCGACACGTTTGGCCCGGTGGGGCCGCAATTGGTGAAGGGCTTGGACTATGGCAAGCTGCTGCTGCAGACGCGGCTGAACGGCGAGGTGGTGCAGAAGCAATTCACGTCGGACCTGATCTTCGACGGGCCGACGATCGTGAGCTACATCAGTAAGTATGTGACGTTGACGGCGGGCGATGTGATCTTTACGGGAACGCCGGGCAGCACGAAGGCGATGAAGCCGGGCGATACGGTGGAAGTGGAGATTGCGGGTGTGGGCGTGTTGAGAAACCCCATTCAGGCCGCTTAAACGCTATCCTATTGGTTGAGCCGGAGGGGTGGCCGAGCGGTTGAAGGCACCGGTCTTGAAAACCGTCGTAGGGGAAACTCTACCGTGGGTTCGAATCCCACCCCCTCCGCCACTTTCTCCTATGACTGATTCCTCCGAAGCTTGGATCTCCAGCCTGGGTGAGACCGGGGATTTCGGCAGGATGTTCGTGCTGGATGCGCTCATGCGACCGTTATCTGGAAGAGCGCGCCGCTTGAAAGGCATTCGCATCCAGAACTGGCACTGCCCACTGGGCACGCACATGACGCTTCTACTGGGGAATGGCCTGGAATTGAGGCATCTCGCAGAGCCATCCGCGACGGTGGCCCTTCGCTAAAGGCGGCTCGCTATCGGTCCCCTTACTTCCACATCATGGAATGGCAGAAGACTACCGGGTGACCTCGGCCAGTTCCCGGGACTCTTCGTGAACCGGGGCGGCGAAGACAAAGCGCCCCAGAATGGCTGCGACGCCAACGGCGATGGCGGCCATCAGGAAGGCGGAAGAGTAGCCCCAGCGCTTGGCCATCATGCCGGCGGCGAAGGAACTCATGCCGACGAAGAGGTCATAGAAGGCGCTTAAGACACTGACGACCGAGCCGCGTTCTTTCTCTGGCGTGCGTCGCAAGACGGTCGACGCAACGGCGGACCAGGGGAAGGAGAAGCCTAAGCCGAGTACGGCGGTGGCGAAGACGGCGAGGATGGGGCTGGGCGCCATGGTGATGCCCACCAAGCCGATGGCCATGAAGACGAGCCCGCCATAGAAGGTGCGGCTGGGTGCTATGCGGTCCGGCAGGCCGCCCAGAAAGAACCGGGAGAAGAGAATCACGAGCGCATAAGCGGTGAAGGCCACGGGCCCGGAGTTCTGCAGCGAAGCGAGATGCAGTACCAGGAAGCCGGTGAGCACGGGGTAGTGAACATTCACGAAACCGATAGTGAGGCCGGGCAGAAGAAGGCCGCGGGGAATCCAGGGGCCTTTGCGTGGCTCGTCGTGGGGCTCATAATCTTCCTGAACGAACCAGAGGCAGGCGATGCCGAGCAGGGCGCAGACGACTTGCAGACCGGCGGCGCGATGGAACGAGCCCAGGGCCTGGCCGATCACCGGGCCCAGCGAAATGCCGCCCCAGATGCCGCTGCTTAAGTAGCCCAACGCCTGACCGCTGCGGTGAACGCCGCCGAGTTCGATCACCCAGGCGGCAGCGCCGGTGTAGAGGCAGGCTTCGCCGAAGCCTTGCAAGATGCGGCCCAGATAAGCGCCTTGAATGCCGAGAGGAAGGAAATAGACGACACCGGCGAGGGCGCAACTGGAAAGACCGGTGATGAAGGCCACTTTGCGGCCGCGGCGATCGGCGATGGGGCCGGAGACGAAGCGGCTGATGAGGGCGACGAGCGAGAAGATGCCGATGACGAAGCCGACCGTCTGGTCGGTGCCGCCGAGGTCACGGCGGACATGGGGGGCGAGCGCCGGCAATACGGCACCCATGCCGATGAAACCGAGAAAAGTGGATGCGACAACGGCCCAGAAACGGCCGCTGAACTCGTGCGGAGTTAACCCCATTGACTTAATGGTACCGATTCTTGGGTGGATTATCTAAACACCCAGGAGGATGCCGCGGGCTGGCTGGCCGGTGAGGGCTTCGACGGCGGCGACGTACCAGGCCAGTTGGGTCTCGTAACGGCGGCGATGGAGCGTGAGATCGGCGGTGGTTTTAAAGTCGATGATGACCCAAGTTCCCTCGCTCAAGAAGGCGAGGTCAATGCGGCCTTCGAGCAGGCGGTTATCGGCACGCCAACTGACGGGCCACTCGCGATGAAGGCGCGGGGCTTGTTGCGCTTGGGCGAACAAGGGATGTTGCAGTGTGGCGGCGACGGCATTGGCGGCGGCAAGGGCTTCGTCTTCATCGGCGCCGAGGATGCGGGCGTGGAGTCCGGTGAGGAGGATGACGGCTTCCATGTTGGCGGCGAGGTCCACTTGGCTGAGGACGGCATGGACGAGGTTGCCGAAGCGGGGGCCATAGGGGCGGGCAGCGCGTTCGCTGGCCATCACGGTTTCGATTTGGCCGGTGAAAGCAGGGGGAAGCTCGAGCTCTTCGGTGGCGGTGATGACGCGGACGCTGGGGCGAGAGCCTTGGGCGATCAACTCGGCACGGGCGTCGCGCCAGGTTTCGTAGGGTGCCAGGCTGTCGGCGCCCCCTTCGCCGAGCAACTGTTGTTGGCGAAGGCCGTAGTCGGAGTCGAACTCGCGATTGAGCACGGCCGGGTCCCACCAGACGACTTCATGGGGGCCGGTGCGGGGCGAGTGCAGCCCGGGGCGGACGGAGCTTTCGTCCGAGTCCATTTGGTCAAGCGGGCGTTCGAGCACGCTGGCAAGGCCGAACTTGGGGCAGCCTTCGGCCTGGCGGGCCGTGCGCCAAGCGGAGCGCGGCGGGTAGACGGCTTTGTTGAGTGGCTCGAGCCAGCCTTCCATTTCCTGCTCGCCGACGACGGGGACCACAAGTAAGTCCTTGGCGCGGGTGGCGGCGACGTAGGCGACACGCACGCCCTCGGCACGCTCGCGGGCTTGCTCTCTTACTTGTTCGCCGAGTAACTCGATGGGCATGCAATTAAGTAACTCGGTGGCGCAGAGTTGCTTTTCGTTGTCGACAAAACGCTCGGGTTGCTTGCGGGCGAGGTTGGCGGTGAGGTCAGCCAGGATGACGACGGGGAATTCGAGGCCCTTGGCCGCGTGAGTGGTCATCAGGCGGACACCTTCGGAGCCCTCTTCCAGCACGGCGGCTTCGCTGACTTCGGTGCTGCGCTCGGCTTGCTCTTCCAGGCGTTCGACGAAGCCGCGGAAAGAGATGCCGCCTTCGAGTTCGTAGCCGCGGGCGAGGTCAGCCAGGCGGGCGACGTTGGCCAAAACTTGATGGCCGGCGGGGCGAAAGGCAAATCCGGCGTGGGCGCGAGTCGCTTCGAGGATGCGGTTGAGCGTATCAGCGACGGGACGCCAGTTGCGGCCGCGATGTAATTCCTTCAGTAAGTCGAGCGCCTGGACGATGGAGGCGAACTCTTCGGCAATGTTTTCGCGGGGCTGGAAGGGGTGCAAGCTTTTGTGCCGATGACGGAACTTCAGCAATGCCGCGTCTGTAATGGCAAAAAGGCTGCCACGCAAGGTAGCGTAGAGCGCTAACTCGTCATCGGGCCATTCGATGGCGGTGAGGGCGGCGCGGAGGCTTTCGATCTCTTCGCGGCGATGGAAAGACTTGGAGCCGACGAGTAAGTGCGAAATGCCGCGCGCTTCAAAGCGGCGAGTATATTCGCGCGAAATGTCGACGCCGAAATTGGTGAGGCGGCGGAAGAGGAGGCAAATGTGGCGTTCGCGAACGGGGACGCGTCGATGGCGGTTTTCGGGGTCGCGCACCGTCCAGCCGCTTTCGCGGAGCAGCCAATCGGTGAAGGCGACGATGGCGTCGGGTTCGCTTTCGGCCACCACGCGGCGGCTCACGTCGCGGGAGGCATAGACGCGTGGCACGGGCAAAGCGACGATGGCGGGCTGTATGGCAGCGTGTGGCTCGCCTTGCAACAGGGGCGAGTAACTAGCTTGGCCGGTGGTTTCGTCGCCATTCATTTCGGGGGCGAACGCCGCGTTGACAAATTCCTGCAAGGGGAGCACGGAGCGGAAGCTGCGCGTTAACTGCACCACGCCGACGCCGCAGTTGATTAAGTTTTGGCGCAGCTTCTGATAAAGCAGCACATCGGCGCGACGGAACTTATAGATGGATTGTTTGGGGTCGCCCACGACGAAGAGCTTGCCGTCGACAGGGCGGGCCTTGATCCAGTCGGTTTGCTGGGGACTGTCGGAGGCGAGCAGCAGGATGATTTCGGCCTGCAAGGGATCGGTATCTTGAAACTCGTCGACAAAGATATGCGAGAAGCGCTGTTGCAGATACGTGCGGACTTGCAGGTTGTCGCGAATCAGGTCGCGGGTGAGCAGTAACTGGTCGAGAAAATCGAGCTGGCCGGATTGACGCTTGAGCTCCTCGTAGCGATCAACAAAGCCGGCCAGCTCTTCCTTAAGTTCAGCGGCGAGGTCAGCGTCGGCGCAGGTCTTAAAAGAAGTGAGGGCGGCCATGAGATCTTCGACGCCCTTGCGCTTGTTGTAGATCAGGTCGCGGTGGAGTTTGACTAACTGGGCTTCGAGCGCATCGTAATCGCGGCGCGAAATATCATCGGCGCGGGCGATGCCGATGGCGAGTTCGCGCACGACAGCGAAGCTTTGGTTCAGCTTGGGGCCGACGGCGAGGACGTGGCCGACAATCTGATCGATGGCGCCGTGACGGTCGAAGGGAACGCGCGTCCAAGGCGCGGTAAAGTCGCGCCATTCCACTAACTGGATGGCGGCGTAGCGCAGGTCATCGAGGGGAGAACGGTCACTGCGTTTGCTCCAGGCCAGGCGGCTCAGCGCGCGCCGGACACCGGGCGAATCCTCTTGCAAGCGGCCTTGGATCCAGCCGCGGAAGGCGCGCGAATAAAGGCGATCGCGCTGGTAGTCGGTGATCTCGGCGAAGGCTGGATCGACACGGGCTTCGACGGGGCGCTCGCGCAGAATCTGGGCGCAGAAGGCATGGATGGTGCCGATGGAGGCTTCTTCGAGGTGCTGCAGCGCGTGCTCCAGATGCTGGCGATCGGTGCCATCGCTATTGCCGCGCGCGAGATCCAGTTCCTGCCGCAGCCGCAGTTTCATTTCCCCCGCCGCTTTGTGGGTGAAGGTGACGGCCGCCAGTTGATCGATGGTCGTCATGCCGGAGCGCAAGACGTTTACCATCCGGGCGACCATCTCGGTCGTCTTACCAGTGCCCGCTGAGGCTTCGACGAGGAGACTTTCGCCGAGGCCATGACGGATGCGGTCGCGGGCCGCGCTGTCACTGGGGAGAGCGTAGACCGTACTCAAGGCATTCTCCGAATCTCGTGCAAGGGTTCGAGCCGCGCGGATTTACGGCGTGAGCGCTCGTATTCATAGGGGCCGCAGACGGGTTTGTAGTCGCAGCGTCCGCAAGCATCGAGGGCCGGGGCGGCGGGCAAGAAGCCGGTAGCCACAGCTTCCTCCACAATAGCCAGAATGCGGCCGACATGATGACGAGATTGGTCATTCAGCCGGACCACCATTTCCTTGTAACCACCACGTTGAGTGCAATAGAAGAGCCGACCGCTTTCTACAGGCTGGCCGAGTAACTGCTCCATGGCGAGTGCATAGAGCGTTGGTTGTAACACCGTGCCACCGCCAACGTAGAGGGGCTGACGCTCGGGGGGCTTGCCGGTCTTGTGGTCAGTGATGCGGAGTAGCGGTTGGCTCGAGTGTTTTTCGACTAAGTCGACACTGCCGCGCAGTTGATATTCGCCCAGGATGGTTGCGGCGGGAGCGGTAGACCCCTTCAGGCCGAAGCCGTATTCGGCGTGGAGCGGAATCCATTCGGTGCCGGCCGTGGCTACTTGGCGCAGCCAGCCGCGCAGGTCAGTGCGCAGCTCTTCCACTTCGGCATGCCAGACACGGGGAATGGCGGGCGCGAGTTGCTCGCGATAGTCTTTGGCTAACTCGTCCAACACGCGGTCGGCTTCGTCATAAGCCGCGGTAAGATTTTCGCGAGTTACGGGCAAGGCTTCGCCATCGAGCAAAGCTTTTTGGACTTCGTGAAATAGAGCGCCGCGTGTAAGTGGGTCCATCTGTTCGAGGGGCGCGGTGACTTCGCGCGGACGAAGGCGTTCGATGCCGTGGAGCAGGAACTTATAGGGGCACTCGGCGAAGTGTTGCAGTGCGGTAGGCGAAAAGCTACGTTGCGAAGGCCGTTGTTCGGCCATCAGGTCAAGCGTGGGCAAGTCTGGGCGTACGAGGCCATCGGCTTCGCTCCAGCTACTGCGCCAGCGGGCGTATCTGGCTCGCAAACTGCGGGCGAGGGGCTCGCTGACTTGCACCAGATAACGGGCTGCGCCGCGGGCTTCGCGGCGGTTGCGATAGCGCTCGAGCGTGGCGAGGTCATATTCGGCGTCGTCGATGGCGAGGTCTGGATTCTCGGGCGCAGGCCAACCTAAGCGCGATGGCGCGGCGGCGGCGGTGATCTTACTGAACTCGGTAAGGTCGGGCAGGCGGCCCTCCGCGGCGCGCACCACTTCGAGAGCGTAGAAGGACGGAACGCGCGGCCGGGCCTTGCCCGTATCCATGCGCGGATAGGAGACCACGACCCGCTCACTGGCGACACCTACGGCAATGTGGAGTAATAGTCTTTCGCGCTCGACGCGAGTATCTTGTTCGGCTAACTTGCCGAGAGCCGGGCGATAGACATCGAGGAGCAAAGGATCTTCATTGGCGCGTTGCGGGAAAATGCCTTCGGCCAAACCCGGGACGAAGACCAGGGGGAAAGTACGGCCGCGGGCCTCTTCGGCGGTGCAGAGAAAGACGCGGCCCTCGCGACGATGGGGAGGGTCGCGGCGCAGGAAACGCAGCCGCTCTTCGAGGACGGTGTAGACTTCATCGAGGCCCACGGGCCCCACTTGGCCCATGGGTGATAACTCGGCCAACATGCCGAGAACGCTTTCGGGCTGACGGAGCGCGGTTTCTGCTAACTCGGTGAGCTTGGCAATCCAATCGGCCCAGGCGCGCGCGCCGGGTAAACGGTCGAGTAAGTCGATGAGCGGGAGAGCGAAGTGGCGTAAGTGGCGTAACTGGCCCAGGCGGCGTTCGATGTGCGTAACTGCGTCCTGGTCGGCGCGAGCTAGTTGGAAGCGTAACTCGGCATTGAGCCCATCCAGGCGGCGCAACCAGCGGGCACGGCCACCGACGACTGCGGCATCGACCAACAAGCGCTCCCAGCCGGCCGGTGTGACGAGCGGTAGGCTCTTGTCTTCAGGCTCGGGCGCATCCTCAATGGGAGCGGCGAAGGCGGCGAGGACTTCGTCCTGCATGGCGGCGCCCGCGGCGCGGGTGCGCAAGGGCTCGCCTTCGGGATTGAGGTCCGGCACTTGTGCCAAGGAAAGATACTCGGCGAAACGAGACGCGGAGCAGCCTTCCGCAGCGCAAGCGAGCAGGGCGAGAAAAGCACGGCCGGCGGGATCGGGGCGGGAGGTGCCCCGGCTGGCGTAGAAGGGAATACCGGCGCGGCGGAGGGCCTCTTCCAGGAGCGGTTGGTAGCGATCGGCACCGCGGATGATGACAGCCATGCCATCGAAGGGGGTGCCGGCACGAGCCGCGGCGTGCATGCGCCGGGCAATCTCGACACACTCGAGCCCTTCACCCGGTGCGGAGAAGAGGTCGAGCGAAGAGTCGGTTGGTTTGGCCGTTTCGAGTTGAGGAGCGAAGAGGTCGCGGCGCATGCGCCCGAGGGTGTTTTCCGCGCGGGGCGTCTGTGGTTGCGGACTCACTTTCAGTAAATGTTCGAGCGCTGCAAGGCTTTCGCCATCGCGCGCGATCTCGAGGGCTAGTAGGGACGTGGCGTTTTGCGCCAACTTGTGGAGGAAACTGCGTTGCCGGGCGAAGCGGACCGGCAGGTCGAGCCAGAGCATCGGTAAACGCAGCCAGGGATGTTGGCCACGGGCCGCGATGGATTCGGCGAGCGTGAGTAACATCGCCCAATCCACCAAGCCGCGCGCGTTGAGTTCGGCGGCATAGGCTTCGGCAAAGCGAGCCAGATCGGGGCCTGGAAGCCCTACGGACTTGAGCGCGGCGAGGTGGACGGATTCGAGGCGAAGTTCTTTGAGCGTGGAAGAGAGTGCGCGGACAAAGCCAGGCATGCGGGCGACGGGCGCGAAATATTCGAGTTGATCGTAAGTGTCGTGGACGACGCGAGCGGCCAGGGCCTCTTGGCTCAAGCCGCTGATGGGCGTCAGGCCCCGGGCGGCGACCTCTTCGGCGGCGAGCGTGGTAACCACTTGGGTGAGCGTGAGGGTGTGGACGCCAAGAGTGCCAACTTCAGAAACAGCGCGGGCAAAGTCTTCCGCCACGCCGCGCGAAGCTCCGATGACGATCACTTCGCCGGTGCGATGGGCGGCGAGGAAATTCGCACCGGCTTGGTGTAACTCGTGATAAGCCGTACCGCACAAAAGGGAGCGCATGTCAATTAGTCAGCCGGTGGATATCCAATGATACTAATGCCGGCGGCATTGGCGGCGGCGATCATTTCATCGCGGTCGAGGAGTAGGGTGCGCCCGGCGTCAACGGCGAGGGCCGTCGCGCCGCTTTGCTTCATGGCGGCGATGGTAAGTAGGCCGGCGACGGGAACGTCGAATTGTAAGTGACGACGGCGGCGAGAGACCTTCACTAGCCGCAGAGGCCGGCCATCCACGAGGCTGTGCGCGCGCTGCAACATGGCGTCGGTGCCTTCCATGGCTTCGAGAGCCACGCAGGCCCGTTCGGCGATGGCGACACTTTGGCCGACGTCCACTTGGGCGAGGGCATTGGCAATGCGGCGGCCATAGTCGAGGTCCTTACTTTCGTCGCTGGTGGGCTTACGTTCGGTAAGTACGCCTTCGGCGGCGAGAAGCGGCTTTAGGAGCCGGGTTGAGTCGCCCAGCAAGATGCCTTCGTCCGCCAAAATCTTGGCCACACCGCCGATGAGGGCTTCGGTGTTTTTCGCTTCGAGTGAAAACAAGAGCTTGGCCAAGCGCCAATCGGGCCGGATGGCTGAGAAGATTTTGGCATGCTTCACTTGCCCGGCCATGATCACTTCGGTGACTTGTTCCTGATGGCAGATGTCGATCAACTTACTCAAGGCACCCAGCGAGATCCAATAAGTCTTAGCGGCCAGAATGGCGATTTCGGGCGAGGCCTCCTCTTCAATCCCGATGGCGACCACTTCGTGGCCCAGGCCGCGGGCAGCTTCGAGGGCGAGGATAGGAAAGCGGCCATTGCCCGCGATGAGCCCGTATTTCATCTACTTGATGAATCCGCGTTCGGAGGATTGGATAAAGGCGAGTAACTGGTCGAGAGCGGGGTCAGGCGTGAGTTCGGCGCGCATCTTCTCTACGGCTTGGGTAGTGTTTAGTTTCTTGTCGCGCAGCCAGCGAAAGGCCTTATGCAGGGCAGTGATTTGCGCGGGGGTAAAGCCACGCCGTTCGAGCCCGATCTTGTTTTCGCCGTAGGCTTTGGTGACGCGCTCGGCGGAGGTGACGGAGAACGGCAGTACGTCTTGCAGAATGACGCTGTAGCCGCCGATCATGGCGTGCTGGCCGATGCGGCAAAACTGGTGGACGCCGGTAAAGGCGCCGACCGTGGCCCAGTCCTCTACGGTCACGTGGCCGGCGAAGGTAACTCCGTTGGCGATGACGGTGTGGTTACCGATGCGCACGTCGTGGGCGACGTGGGCATAGGCCATGAGTAAGTTATCGTGGCCGATGGCCGTGACGCCGCCACCCCCGGCGGTGCCGCGATGGACGGTGACGAATTCGCGGATGGTATTGCGATCGCCGATGCGGGTTTCGGTGCGCTCGCCTTGATACTTCTTGTCTTGCGAAGCCAAGCCGACGGTGGAGTAGGGATAAAGCAGATTATCCGCGCCGATGATAGTGGGGCCCTCAAGGCACACGTTGGCCATGAGGCGCGTGCGTGCACCAATCTGGACATCGGCGCCAACGATGACGTAAGGGCCAATTTCGGCGCTGGGGTCAACATGGGCCGCGGGGTCGATAATCGCCGTCGGGTGAATCATTACCCCCGTTCCGCGATCGTACACATGACGATGGCTTCGGCGACGGCGACACCATTGACGGTGGCCAGGCCCTTCATCTTGGCGATGGTGGATTTCTTCCGGATGTAAGTGAGCTCCATGCGCAGGGCGTCGCCGGGGCGAACGGGGCGGCGGAACTTGGCCTCTTCAATGGAAGCCATCAACACCACTTTGCTATGACGGTCGGGCACCTGGCTCAAGACGAGGACGCCGGCGGTTTGGGCCATGGCTTCGACAATCAGGACGCCGGGCATGACGGGGTAATTGGGATAGTGCCCGATAAAGAAAGGCTCGTTGATGCTGACGTTTTTGAGGCCAACAATGCGGTCTTCCTCCATTTCCAGAATCCGGTCCACGAGGAGGAACGGATACCGATGGGGCAGGATGTCTTTGATAGCGTCAATATCCAGTACGGGCATTTCGCCTTCAATGATAGCAATGCGCTAGGAAACCAGACCGAGCGCGAGGATGCGGCGGACGGTTTCGGCATCGTCGTCGGAGTCGGCATCGATGCGAAAGTCGGCCAGGGCGTAGGTGGGTTGGCGGGCGTGGAAGAGAGCGGGGAAGGCTTCGGGGTCGCGGGCCAGCGGCCGATGGCGCTCTTTGGCGACGCGTTCGCGGCAACGTTCGAGCGAGCAATCGAGCCAGATGGTGATGCCGTGGCCGGCCAGGCGGGCGCGATTTTCTTCCCGGCTGAAGGCACCGCCGCCGAGGGCGAGCACGAGTGGATTGCCTCGTGGCACGTTGGCCATGGCCTGACGGAGGGCGGCGGCCTCGCGATGGCGGAACTCCTCTTCGCCGTATTCAGCAAAAAGAGCGCTGATGGTGGTGTTCTCACGGGCTTCTATAACCGCGTCGAGGTCTTCAAATGGCCAGCCGAGTTGGGTGGCCAGCCGACGGCCGACCGTGGATTTGCCACAGCCCATAAAGCCCACCAGATAAATTCCAGGGGTATTCTTCAGTTGAAGCATCATGCGGAATGGCTCTCATTCACGCGCCGTAATTGCGCGACGACAATTTGGGGGAACAGGCGCGCGGCGGCAACCAGTGCCCAGCCCAAACTGGGCGTCATCACGGTTCTCTTCTGGCGTTCCATGCCGCGGACGATGTCTTCGGCGCATTGCTCCGGCGTGATGGCCATGCCGCGGGCGCGAAAGATCTTGGCGGGCGGGCGGCCACCGAGCACATGGCTTTGGAATTGGGTACTGACATAGCCTGGGCAGACCAGCATCGTGCGGACGCCGGTGCCGGCTAGCTCAATGCGCAGGCCGTTAGTGAAGGAGCCCAGAGCGTATTTGGAGGCGGAATAGAGCGTAAGCCAGGGCAAGGTTAGCTTGCCGGCGATGGACCCGATGTTCACGATGAGGCCTTCGCGTTGCGCGCGCATGTGGGGCACGGCGGCTTGGGTGAGCGCGAGCGGCACCATCAGGTTGAGTTCAAACATGTTCCTCGTGTCTTCGAGTGAAGCTTGCCAACTTGGGGCGTAGAGGCCAATGCCGGCGTTATTGACGAGGACGTCAATGCGACCGAACTTCTGTACCGTTCGTTGGACGGCGTGAGCGGGGAAGCCGGGCCCGGTGAGGTCGCCAGAAATGGGGAAGAGCCCTTCGATGGTGGCTAATTGGGCTTCATTGCGCGCGACACCCGCCACCTGAGCCCCCCGCGCCAATAGGGCACGCGCACACGCCAGGCCGATGCCTTCGCTGGCCCCGGTTACCAACACTACCTTACCCTTGCATTGCACCTGATGAGCGTAACATGCCATGTTACGATCCAATTAGTGCTGATCCCACTCTTCCCGCTTAATCTGGTCTTGTTGCCTGGCACAGAACTGCCGCTGCACATTTTTGAGGAACGTTACAAAGAGATGCTGGGCGAGGCGATTCGCGACCAGACCGTGTTCGGCGTAGTGCTCGCGATGGACCGGGGCGTGGTGAATCTGG
Organism: Bryobacteraceae bacterium; assembly: GCA_043787785.1. Lineage (GTDB taxonomy): Bacteria > Acidobacteriota > Terriglobia > Bryobacterales > Bryobacteraceae > JALHNI01. The sequence goes on along the minus strand of JAYVUQ010000379.1, from coordinate 5,175 downwards.
GTTGCACGGCCCGGGTGGAAAAAGTACTCGACGAAAGCGCCGACGGGCAAATGGACATCGCGACGATGGGCGAGAGCCGGTTTGAGATTACTGCGCTGAATCAAGACCGCAGTTTTCTTCAGGCCGAAGTAAACCTCTTTGCCGATGCGGAGAGCGAAGCTTCGCCGGATCTGCGCGAAAGCGTGATCGCTGCTTTTCGCGAGGCATTTCCCGCGTCAGCGGATGAGTGGCCCTTCCGGGTAGATTTCCAGCATCCCCAACTGAGCTTTCAGCTCGCGCAAGGCATTCCCGATCTCGAATTTAAGCAGCAGTTACTCTCCACTCGATCAGAGCCGGTGCGGTTGAGAAAACTAAGGGACTACCTGCCAACTTACCAACGGCGGCAAGCGGCCTCGGAGCAGATTAAAAAGGTCGCCCATACCAACGGACATGGACGGCACTATCCTTCCAGCTAGTGCCCTTCCAGCTAGTGCCCTTCCAGCTAGCGCCCCGGGGCGTAACCACTTGATCATCGACGCTGATGATACGCTGTGGGAAAATAATATCTACTTCGAGGAGGCCTTTGCGAATTTCCTTGAGTTTCTCGATCACTCGCATTTGCCGGCGCCGCAGGTGCGGGCGATCTTTGACGAGATGGAGATTGCCAATATCCGGGTGAATGGTTATGGGGCGGCCAATTTTGCCCGCAACCTGACGCAATGTTATCGCCATTTGGTGGAACGCGAAGTGAAGGAGGGCGACGTTGTCCATGTCTTGTCGCTGGGCCAACGTATTCTCGATGCGCCGATTGAGTTGATGCCCAAGGTGGCGGAGACGCTGGAAGAATTGTCCGGGCGGCACGAGCTGACGCTGTTTACGAAGGGGGATCTGGAAGAGCAGCGGCTGAAGGTGGAGCGGTCGGGCATTGCGCATTTCTTTACGCATACGGGAATTGTGCGAGAGAAGAACGCTTCGGCTTACCGGCAGTTAGTGGAAGAACGCGGAATGGACCCGGCTAAAGCCTGGATGATTGGCAACTCGCCGAAGTCTGACATCAACCCGGCACTGGAGTGCGGCCTGGGCGCAGTGTTTATTCCGCACGAACGCACGTGGAGCCTGGAACATCAGGAACTACGGCGCGATGCCGAGCGGCTCATCATCCTGGATACCTTCGCCGGCTTACGAGAGATCTTCTGAGGCTCCGGCGTCGGGCTAGTGTTTGCCTACCGTTTCTCCAGACTCTTGATAGGCCACGGAGAGCTTCGAGCGGAAATTGCCCTCAGCATCTAAGTCCATGGGCTGTGGCTGCGTAAGGACTTCGAGGTCCGCGCGACCGGCAATCAGCGGGAGTAAGTTCTCAGACAACTCCACGATGCCCAACTCGAGCGTGTTGCGGATGCGGCCGATAGTGACTTCGGATAAGTCGTGCTTGCCGACGGTGGGCATCATGCTTTCGATGCATTCGGTGTCGGAGGCGAAGTTGACGGGTATTTTGATGGCGGCGGGCGTCGAGGCGGTGAGTGAATTGATGCGGGTCGGCTTCCAATCGATCTTGGGCAGCATGCGGCTGTTGATGACATCGGCCAGGCCCAGGCCGACGGCGTTACCGTAGGTGTTATCCGAGATGTCGCGGATGAAAATGCGTTGAAAATGCGGCGTGTTGGGCCAGGGGTTATAACCGCCTTGGACGCTGCGGTTGGCGACTTTGGTATCCATGCCAGCGCCCGAAATATTTTTGCCGATCTCGTCCAAGATCAGGATGTCCAAGTCACAAGGCACATGCGCCATCCAGCTTTTGACGAGCTCAAGTAACTCTTCCTCGCGCTTTTCCATACTAGCGACCGGAACGACTTCGAGCTTGCCGGTGTTGTGGTGGGCGTCTTCCAAAATGGCGAGCCCGCCGAGGATCTTGCCGGAAGAGAGCACTTGGCGGCCGACGGCGCGGATGACTTGGTCAAGCCCCTTGTTAAAGGCGTGGGTATGGTAATTCTGCGCGCCGGCGAACTTACCCAAACCGATAGCCATCATTTTGAAGAGGCCGCTTTCGATCTTACCGGCGAAGTCGGTATGCCATTTCACGCGACCGATCAGCATGACGCCGTCGCTTTCGAAGGCTTGCTGATCCATGAAAGCTTCGATGCCGTCGGCGGTTTTGCCGACACTGACCACGCCCAGGTTCGAGACAACCGGCACGCCCATGGTGGCTTCGTGGATACCGTAGTGAGCCAGTACGTCGGCTTGCCCTTCGGCGGTGGCGGCACCGTGGCTGCCCATGGCGGGGAAGATAAACGGCTGCATGCCGCGCGACTTCCAGTAGTCGACCACCGCGCGCACAATGGTGGCGATGTTCGAAATGCCCCGGCTGCCGACGCCGATGGCGATACGGGAGCCAGGTGCCAGACTGGCACCGAGCGAACTGCTGGACAATTGCTTTCGCACTTCGGCGGGAATGTCGGTGATGCGGCGATCAGTAAGGTGTTGTTTGACGAGTACGGTGCGCGGTAAGGCCATCGCCGTCATTGTATCTCCATTGTTTCGCGGATTGTTTCCGGCTACGGAGGGACTGGTACGATTAAGCGAACATGGACCTGAGCGAGAAATACACCCGGACGACGGGCAAAGCGTATCTGACCGGGATTCAGGCCCTGGTGCGTTTGCCCTTGGACCAAATGCGGCTGGACCGGCGCGCGGGCCTGCACACGGCAACGCTGATTTCGGGTTACGAGGGTTCGCCCCTCGGCGGCTATGATCTGGCCTTGGGCAAAGAAAAGAAACTGTTGGCTGAATACGAGATCCACCATTGGCCGGCGGTAAATGAGGACCTAGGCGCGACGGCGATATATGGATCGCAGATCCTGGACACGATGGGCCCGGCGAGCGTCGACGGCGTGGCAGGCATCTGGTACGGCAAGGGGCCCGGAGTCGACCGCAGCGGCGATATCTTCCGGCACGCCAACCTCGCCGGGACGAGCCGTTTGGGTTGCGCCTTGGTGCTGGCCGGGGACGACCACGCTTCGAAAAGCTCCACCATTCCGCATCAATCGGATTTCAGCCTGATGAATTGGGCCATGCCGGTGCTGGTGCCTGGGAATCCGCAAGAGATTCTGGACCTGGGCTTGGCGGGCTTGGCCCTGTCGCGCTATTCGGGAGCCTGGGTGGGCCTGAAGCTGGTGACGAATGTTTGCGACGGTGGCGCGACGATTGACCTGAGCTTGGACCGTCATCAGTTCACCACGCCGGATGGCTATCGGAAGAAGAGCGAGACCCGCATGCTGGCGCCTTGGACGATTGCGGCGGAGAGTGAAGCGGTGGGCCCGCGGCTAGAGGCGGCGAAACGCTTCGCGGCGGCCAACCGCCTGAACCGTTACGAGGGCGCCAAACAAGCGACGGTCGGCATTGCCACCGCGGGCAAGCCCTATTACGACTTATTGCAGGCGCTCGATGACGCGGGGTTGACGGGGCAGTTGGAGGCGGCAGGCATTCGCATCGCCAAGTTCGGCATGACCTTTCCGCTGGAGACGGCCTTTGCGCGGGAGTTCGCCGAAGGGCTCGACACGATTCTGGTGATTGAGGAGAAGCGACCTTTTTTGGAGACGCATTTACGCGATGCGCTTTACGACTTGCCACGGCGGCCGCGCATCATCGGCAAGGTGGATGGCGATGGCGTCGCGTTGGTGCCCAACTACGGCGAACTGGACCCGGACATCATTGCCACGGTGCTGGAGCGTGTGTTGACCCAAGCAGGACTGGCCGCGCGCGTGGCGGCATTGCAGCGACCGGCCGGCGTTGGCGTGATGCCGCCGGTGCGCTTGCCGAACTTCTGCTCGGGCTGTCCGCACAACCGTTCGACGATGTTGCTTCCCGGGCAAGTGGCCGGCGGCGGCACGGGCTGCCATGGCATGGGGATCCTCTTGCCCGATAGTGGCCGCGGCTACGAATACTCCACGCAGATGGGCGGCGAGGGCGTGCCGTGGATCGGCATGTCGCCGTTCAGCCAGCACGAGCACATCTTCCAGAATCTGGGCGATGGCACTTACTTCCATTCGGGCTCGCTGGCGGTGCAGGCTTGCGTCGCGGCGAACGTCAACATCACGTTCAAGCTGCTTTATAACGGGCACGTGGCGATGACCGGCGGGCAGGCTTCGTCCAACGTTTTGGCGGTGCCGGAGTTAACGCAGAAGCTGGCGGCGGAAGGTGTCAAGAAGATCGTCGTGCTGGTGGAAGACGTGAAGGCTTACGATGGGGCGCGTGGCCGTTTCGCCAAGGGCGTGCAGATCCGCGATCGCGTTGAGCTCGAAAGCACGCTGGCCGAGTTGCCCAAGATCGCTGGAGTGACGGTGATGATCTACGACCAGGAGTGCGCGGCCGAGAAGCGCCGGTCGCGTTCGCGGGGCAAGACCGCCGAGCCAACGCGAAGGCTGATCATTCACGAAGAGGTGTGCGAAGGATGTGGCGATTGTGTGGCGCAATCGAACTGCATGAGCCTGCTGCCTGTAGTCACACCGCTGGGCGAGAAGATGAGCATTCATCAGTCGTCGTGCAATAAAGACTATACGTGTGCCCTTGGCGATTGTCCCGCGTTTGTGATGGTGCAGATTGAGCCGGGTTCTGGCTTGCCCGTGACGCGCTTGCCGGCGCTGGAGGAGTTGCCGGAGCCCAAAGAGATCGTAGCCATCGGGCCGGGCGGTTACCGCATCCTGTCGCCGGGCATCGGCGGCACGGGCGTGATCACGATCCATGCGCTGCTGGCGACGGCGGCGGCGATCGACGGCTTGGAGATTTCGACGTTAGACCAAACGGGCTTGGCGCAAAAGGGCGGCGCAGTGGTGTCGCATTTGACGTTGAGCCGGAAACCCTGGCACGGCGCGGCGCGCATCAACTCCGGCAATGCGGACTTGGTTTTGGGCTTTGACGCCTTGGGCGCCGTTGCCACGGAGAGCCTGAAATGCGCTCATCCGGCGCGCACGGTGGCAGTGATCAATACCCACGTGACGCCCACCTCCGAATCGATCCGGAAGCGCTTGCCGATGCCGGAGCCGCAGCAGAACGTCGACCTGGTGGCGGCTGCCACGCGGCGCGAGCGCAATGTCTACGTCGATGCCACGCGCATTGCGGAGAAGCTTTTCAGCAGTCATCTGTCGGTGAATATGTTCTTATTGGGGGCAGCGTGGCAGGCTGGCTTGGTACCTATCAGCC
>JAYVUQ010000378.1:0-5013 GCA_043787785.1 Bryobacteraceae bacterium | reverse complement strand
GTGTAGGCCATGGTGAAGTCGAGCCCGAAGGAATAGCGCTTGGTTAACTTGGCCTGCAAGGAGTCATACCAATTGCTGCCCAGCGGGGCCCAGACGCTGCCGATGCCCGTGAACTGGGGGAACGGCCGCAGGCTTTGGGCGACCGTGCTGGCGAGCGGGAATCCACTGTAAGGAGCTTTGAAGCCGCGCTGAATGGCCAAGGGCGAATCGAGGCGCGAGGTGAGCAGTGTGCGGTCATCGGCATTGGCGATGTTGAGCCCGAAGGAACGGATGCGGTCGGGCGTAAGGGCGTTGTAGTCAATGAGACCGTCGGCCCGGAACCACACGCCACGGTTGCCCACATAGGCCGCTTCGGCCACTAGGTTTTTGCCGATTTGGCGCTGGACGCCGACGTTCCAGTTGATCTGGCGGGGCGGCCGGCCGGCATTGCGGTCAATTACGGCGGTAGCGCCTTGCAACTGACCCGCCGAGACGCGCAGGCCTGGATCATAGCTCGCGCCAAACAGCGAGATCGGGTTGTAGCCCGGAATGCCCGCGGACAATTGGAAGGCCGGATCGCCGAACGAAGCGGTGGTGAACGGCAAGGAGTTGAAACCCATGCCTTGCGAATTACCGCCACCGATATAGTTGAACCCGGTCAACTGGCCGTAGGAGACGCCAATGCCGACACGGATCACCGTTTTCTCATTGACTTGATAGGCTATGCCCAAGCGGGGCGCGAAGGCCAGCTTATAGCTATGCGCCAGTTCACAATTGCAGCGGCCGGTTCCCGAGCCCTCGTAAACGGTGGCGCCCAGAAGACCGCCTGCGTTGGGGTTGGGCAGCGTGGCGGAAAAGCCGCTGGTGCGACGCCACAGTTCACGCGACGGATTCTGCAGATCCCAGCGGAGGCCCAGATCGAGGGTGAGTTTGCGGCTGACCTTCCAGGTGTCCTGGCCAAAGAAGCCCCAGTTCATGCGCCGATATTGCGGTGCCGCCGTATTGGAGAGCGTCGCGTTATTCACGCGGCCCAGCAGGAAGCTCGCATAGTTGAAGCCCACCGAGCCGCCCTGCAGATTCTGGCCTTGGGTGGAAGGCAGGCCAGTCTCGACGGTCGAAAATCCGTAGATGCCGGCGACGCCGCCGGTGGAAATATTGGTAAACGTGTCAATGCGCCATTCGCCACCAAACTTGTAAGTATGGTTCGCGCGAATGTAAGTGGCGCTGGCGACGGCCGTGGGCTTGTCTTGTAAGTAAAGCGTGCGATTGGTGGGACCCAGGTTAGCCACGCCGCCGAGTGCTCCACTCAAGCCGGTGAGGCGAGGAAAGCCCGTGCCGATTTGCCCCTTGAAGCCCAACTGCGCGGCATCGTATTCGGTAATATTGAGCGGGGATGCATCGGGATTGTGATAGCGCTGATAGCCCGCGCCCAGGTGGACCAGGAAGGTGGGGCTGAGGGTCTGATCGTAGTTGACGCGCACGGTCTGGCTGCGGATGATCTGGTCGCGGCGCGGCGAGATCGGATCCGGTAGACCGTCGTCCTGACCATTGTCCTTATCGGTGCGTTGGCCTGACCAGTAGGCGCTCATGCGGGCACTGCCGTTAAAGCTATGATCGATCTTCACGCTGGGAATGGCCTGGATCTTGCGGTAAGCATAGCGGCGTGTGAAATTGTTCACCAGGCTGGCGGACTCAGCTTTCGGAATCAAGGCTTGCACCTTTGCGGACACGGGGTCGAAACGCCCGGGAGGGACCACGTTGCCCGGAAACGGGTCGCGCACCACTTGGCCATTCACGGTGCGCGAAGTGGCGGGATCGTAAATCGTATTCTCGAGAATGCTACGGCCCAGGGGATCGGTGCCTAATACGCGGCCCGTGAGGATCGCTCCGAAATCACCGTTGCGAAACGCGTCGTTGGGCACGGTGCCGAAGCCGTTTACCTTGTTCTGGCGGTCACGAAACATTTCGTAGTTGAAGAAGAAGAAGGTGCGGTCTTTGCCGCGATACAGCTTCGGGATATTGACGGGTCCACCGACGCTGAAGCCAAAGTCGTGCCGGCGGACCTGCGGGCGGACGTTGGTGAAGGGTTGCGCCCCGCCCAGTTGCTCATGAGCGAAATAGTCGTAAGCGCTGCCATGGTACTGGTTGGTGCCGGAGCGGGAGGTAAAGTTAAACAGCCCGCCGCCAACTTGACCAAACTCAGCGGAGAAGTTACTGCTTTGCAAAGTGAATTCTTCGATCGCTTCCACCGAGGCTTGAGACTCATCCGAAACCCGGGGATTCAGGGCGCTGGTGGTGTCTTGCCCTTCGAAGATAATGCGAAAAGTATTGCTGGGCGCGCCGTTGACACGAATGTCATTCCAGCCGTTGATGCTGGCACCGGGTGCCAGTTGAACAAAGCTGAGCGGGTTACGCACGGCGCCCGCGCCCAGGGCGAAGTTCAAAGGCAGCGCGTTGATCCGGTCGCCGCTGATGGTGGTGCTCTGCTCGGCACTCTCGGTTTTGAGCAACGGTCCCGCGGCCGTGACACTAATCGATTCGGTGGTGGAGCCCACCTGCAACACGATGTCGAGCCGGACGGTTTGGGCCACCTGAACCCGGAGACCCGTCTGCTGCGATTTGCGGAACCCCGCATGCTCGATCGTGAGATCGTAAGTACCGACGGGGACCGACGGAATCGTATAGTTGCCTGTAGTGGTGGTTGCCGTGCGAAACTGGAGGCCCGTCGCAGGATTGGCGGCGATCACCGTGGCGGCCGGTACCAAGGCCCCGGCGGGATCGCTCACCGTGCCGGTGATGGTGCCACGATCACTCTGCCCGTAAAGAGCAGCGGCTAGTGCAACGGCGCCAAATAGGCGTGAAAAATTCATGACCGACCCTTCTAAAAACACTATAAGGACTTTATCAGAAGGGTCTTTGCGCGTCAACGGAGGCGTTCATCGTTGGTGTGCGCGCGCGATATGTAGCTTGAAGCTCGCTACAAAGCCGCCGCCGCGCCGGGAATTTCGCGGCCCGCGAAACGTGGATCGCCGCCGGTGGCTTTCAGTAAGTCTTCCATGCGCCCCTGTAGGCCGTCGACTAGCTTCTTGAGTTCCGGATTGTCAATCCGCATCGCCAGGCGCGTGCGTTGATGCGGAAGTAACTTGTATTTTCCTACCAGGTTATTCATCTGGTGCGGATCCTTCTCGATATCGTATAACTCATCCAGATCCCAAATGCCGTAGTACTGCATCAGACTATAACGCCCGGTACGCAAACCATGAATGGTGGGCGTGGCGGGAAAGTCGCGCTCCCATTCGTATTCGTAGAGGAACTCCGTGCGGCCGGGTGCCTCAGCGCTGCCCATCACTGGCAGCAAGGACTGGCCGTGCATCGACGCTGGGGGCGCGATTCCGGCGGCGGCGAGGAAGGTGGGCGCGATATCCAGGTTCAAGGCGAATTGCTTGCGACGCCCGGCGGGGAACAGGTCCGGGCAATGCATCAGCAAGGGGACGCGCAACGACGGCTCGTGCATTGTGCGTTTGTCGACCAAACCGTGCTCACCCCACAGGTAGCCGTTGTCGCCCATGTAAACGATGAGGGTGTCGTTGAGGAGCCCCTTCTTTTCGAGCGCCGCGACCACCCGCCCCGTGGATTCGTCAATCGCGGCCAGGCAGCGGGCGTAGCCCATGTAAAGGTCTTCCAGCGGCAGGCTTTGGCCCATCGCGCCGTCCACGCCGTGCCGTGTCAGGCGTCGCCGGCGCAGCCATTCCGGCTTTTGCTCGTACCAGTCCTCGCGATACCACAGGCTCTCCGGCCGCGGCATTCGCTGGCCGGCATAGAGGTCCTTGTGGCGCGGCGCGGGTTGAAAAGGCGCGTGGACGGCCTTGTGCGAGAGATACAACATAAAGGGGCCGTTTTGTTTGGCGATGAACTGCTCGGCCTCTTCGGTGAGGGTGTCCGTGATGTAGCCGCCCTTCTTGCCGCGCTTTCCGTTCACGTTCAGTTCGCAATCGAAGTACTGGCCTTGGCCTTCAAAGCTCACCCAATGATCGAAGCCGGCGCGCGGCTCGTCGGAGGCGCCACCCATGTGCCACTTGCCCAGAAAAGCCGTCCGGTAGCCGTTCTTCTGCAAGAGCGCGGGAAAGATGGGCAGGCGCGGATCGAGCGGCGTGAAGTTGTCCTGCACCTTGTGCGTGTGGGGATAGACGCCGGTGAGAATGGAGGCGCGGCTGGGCGAACAGAGCGAAGAGGTTACGAAGGCATTCTCGAAGTAGAGGCCGCCTTGCGCCAGTCGGTCCAGGTGCGGCGTCTTTACCCAGGGGTGGCCGGCGCAGGAGAGGAAGTCGAAGCGATGGTCGTCGGTGAGGATAAAGACGATGTTGCGCTTGCGGGACTGGGCGAGGAGGGCGGGGGCGAGGGCGGCTTGCATGGCTTGGCGTCGGGTCATAGGGCTTCGAATGATTCTATCGGACGCGAGAAGCTAATGGCTAATGCGCACTCTACTTTGCTTCCTGCTCGCCTTGGCCGCCGGCGCGACGGCGCGCTCGCGGATTGCCAGGCAGCGTTCGTTTGGCTGAAGGAGCATGCACCGCACAAGGCATCGATCCGGCGAAGCTTTCGGCCGACGGCCAGCTGGTGGGCTGGCTGGGCGCGACCGGCGAAGACGAGGCACCGCGTTGCGCCGCATGAGTATGCACCCGTCAACCATGGATCATGACTCCCCGGAAGCCTCGGATGCGCGGCTGATCGGAGGTCCAGCGCAGCAGAATGTCGACTTTGCCGCGAAGGCGAACCCGATCACTTACGTCACCAAGGACGATCCGCCGTACTTCATCCAACATGGCTGGTGCCCATGGAGCAGAGCGAACTGCTGCGCGATGCCTTGCGTAAGGCCGGGGTAACCGTCGAATTCGAGATCCCCCATGGCGCGGGCCACGGCGGCCCGGCCTTTACCTGTAAGCGGCTGAGAAACCCCTCTAGCCAAAGCAACGACAGCGAGACATAGTTGTAGGGCATGACCCAGCCCCCACCCAACCCACGACAGGAATACTG
>JAYVUQ010000377.1:0-2728 GCA_043787785.1 Bryobacteraceae bacterium | reverse complement strand
GGTGAAGTCTGGCCGGTCACCGGCTTTGCTGATGCCGTACATGAGAGCGACGCAGAAGAAGAAGACGATGACACTGTAGTTGAGGAAGCTGAACTCGACGACAGCGTTGAGGGCCCCTAAATCCCATTTGAGGGCATTGTGGAGGATATCGAGGAGGAAGCGTCCGGCACCGAGGCAGCCGCCAACGACGAGGGTGGTGAAGGCGGCGCGGGCGGTGGCCCCTTTCCAGAGTATGCCAACGAGGAAGGTGGCGGTGATGGGTGCGCCGACGTAAGCTTGGACACTTTGCAGGTATTGATAGATTTCGTTATTCAGATAGCGGATGAAGGGGATCCAAAGGATGGAAAGCGCCACGACGGCGACGGTGGCGTATCGGCCGACGCGGACCAACTGGGCATCGGGGGCGTTGGGGCGGAGTTTCTTGTAGATGTCCATGGTGATGAGGGTGGAGCAAGAGTTGAAGACGCTGCTGAGCGACGACATGAGCGCGGCGAGAAGGGCGGCGACCATGAGGCCCATGACGCCCGGGGGCAACAGGCGCAACACCATCAGGGGATAGGCATTGTCGCCGGTGACTTCCTTGGGCCACAAGGCTTTGGCGATAAGGCCGGGGAGAACGAGGATGAAGACCGGGAGGATCTTGAGGCTGGCGCAGAAGAAGGCTCCCTGGCGAGCGGCCTGGACGTTCTTGGCGGCGAGGGTTTTTTGAACGATGACCTGGTCGGTACACCAATACCAGATGCCGAGGATGAGGGCGCCGAGGGTGGTACCGATCCAGGGGTAGACCGGGTCAGAGGCGGGTTTGATCATGTGGAAGTAATCGGGCGGGAGGGCGGCGCGGAGGCCTTCGAAGCCGCCGACTTTGTCGAGCCCGATGAGGGTAAGGACGACGGCGCCGAGCACGAGGAGGACGGCTTGAAAGAGGTCGGTATAGATGACGGCGGCGAGGCCACCGGCGACGGTGTAGATGCCGGTGGCGATGACGAGGAGGATGGCGGAGGTCATGTAGTCCCAACCGAAGACTTCACGAATGAGGATGCCGCCGGCGAAAAGGGACACCGAGATCTTGGTGAAGACGTAGGCGAACAGCGAGACGATGGTGAGATACCAGCGGCAAGCCGGGCTAAAGCGTTGCTCAAGGAATTCGGGCATAGTGTAGACCTTGCTTTGCAGATAATGCGGCACGAAGAGCCAGCCCAGGATGAAGAGGCAGAAGCTGGCGGACCATTCATAGCAACCGACGGCCAAGCCAGTGGAGGCGCCGGAGCCGGCAAGGCCGATGAAGTGTTCGCTGGAGATATTGGTGGCGAAGAGCGAAGCGCCGATGGCAAACCAGCCCACTTGGTGGCCGGCGAGGAAGTATTCGCGGGCGGTGCGCTGGCCGCGCGAGTGGTACCAGCCGATGGCGAAGACGATGACGAAATAGAGGACAATGATGAAGTTATCCAGGTTCATGGTTCACGTTAGTATATGCGACGCAGAGACTTTCTTTTTACGCTTACCGGCGTGGCCGCCAGCGGGCAAAGCCGCAGGCCAAATATTGTGCTGTTTTTGGCGGACGATTTGGGTTACGGCGACCTGACTTCGTACGGCCAAAAGCAGATCCTGACTCCGCATTTGGACGAGTTAGCGGCGCAGGGTATGCGCTTTACGCAAGCGTATGCGGGCTCGACGGTGTGCGCGCCCTCGCGTTGCGCGCTGTTCACGGGGAAGCATACGGGGCATGGCGTGGTTCGGGGCAATATGGCGAGCGCGGTGGACCTGAGCCTGGGGCCGGGGGATGTGACGACGGCGGAGGTGCTGAAGCGGGCGGGTTATCGGACGGGGATTTTTGGCAAGTGGGCGCTGGGCCAACTGGGTTCGCCAGGTTACACGCTGGAGAAGGGCTTTGACGAGTCAGTGACGTTTTTCAGCCAAACGGGGGCGCACAATTACTATCCAGAGCATGTCGCCGATGGCCGCCAGACGCGGTTATTGAAGGGCAACATGGGCACGCAGAAGAGCGACTACGCGCCGGATTATTTTGCGCAGCGGGCGCTGGAGTTTGTGAAGGCGACGCCAGCGGAGCAGCCCTTATTTCTTTACTGGGCCACCACGGTGCCACATGCGAACAATGAAATGGGGCGCGACACAGGCAACGGCATGGAGGTGCCAACGGACGCGCCGTATACAGCTAAGCCTTGGCCGCAGGTGGAGAAGAACTTTGCCGCGATGGTGACGCGCATGGACTCCGACGTTGGCAAGCTGCGAGCGATGCTAAAGGAGACGGGCCGCGACCGGGATACGTTGATCCTGTTCTCCAGCGACAACGGTCCGCATCGCGAAGGCGGCCATGACCCGAACTTCTTCCACTCGAGTGGCCCGCTGCGCGGGATCAAGCGCGAGCTATACGAAGGCGGCATTCGAGTGCCTTGTATCGCGCACTGGGCGGGCAAAGTTGCCGGGGGCGTGTCGGAGCAGCCGGTTGCGTTCTGGGACTTGCTGCCGACACTCGCCGAGATGGCGGGCCAACCGGCCCCGGCCGGCATTGACGGAATCTCGATTCTGCCGACTCTGCTGGGGCGCGGAGTGCAACGGCAGCATGAGTATTTCTATTGGGAGTTTCACGAGCGCGGCTTCGCGCAGGCGATCCGCCAAGGCCCATGGAAGGGCATTCGCAAGAGCGGCCAAAGCCAGATTGAGCTTTATGACTTGTCGCGCGACCTGGGCGAGATGAACAATGTGGCGG
>JAYVUQ010000376.1:0-1883 GCA_043787785.1 Bryobacteraceae bacterium | reverse complement strand
GGGAGGCCTTCCACACTTGGCCGGTGTTGAAATGCCAGAGCGTCTTGCCGGTTTTGGCGTCGGCGGCAGCAAAGGTGCCTCCAGATTCGCCGTAGAAGAGCAGTCCGCCGGCGGTCGACAGGACACCGGAGTAATTCGCCTCGGGAGCACCCACCTGGGGCACCTCCCAAACGATCTTCCCCGTCTCAATATTGATGGCGCGAAGTACCTTCACGGGAGGATTGGCGGGATCATTGTAAGGGACAAACCAACTGCCCGCCTGGCGGTATAAATTGCAATCTTCCACGGCCATCACATAGAAAAGCTGCGTGATTGGATTGTAGGCGGTGGAATACCAGTTAGTGGCGCCGCGCACGGCGGGGCAGGTGATGGTGCCGCCCATGGTTGGTTTGGCACTTTCAATGACCGTTGGACGGCCTTGGGGATCAAGGCCCGACGCCCAAGTCAAGCGCTTGACGAAAGGTTCACCCAACAGGAATTCGCCAGTGGTACGGTCGAGCACGTAGAAGAAGCCATTGCGATTGGCCTGCAGAAGTAGCTTCCGGTCACGACCCTTGAATTTGGCGTCAACGAGGACCAAGGGCTCGGTGGCATCCCAATCCCACAGGTCATGGGGCGTGAATTGGAAATGCCACTTGAGCTTGCCTTTTTTTGGATCGAGCGCGAGAACACAGTTGGTATATAAGTTATCGCCATTCCGCTCAGTGCCATCGGTGTCGGGATAGGGATTGCCGGTGGGCCAATAGAGGGTATCGGTTTGCGGATCGTAGGAGCCCGTTAACCAGGTAGCGCCGCCGCCGGTCTCGATGGCTTTGCCGCCCCATGTTTCGGAGGCCGGCTCGCCGCGCTTGGGAATGGTCCAGAAGCGCCAAACCTGCTCGCCCGTGGTGGCCCGATAAGCGGCGAGAAAACCGCGCAGGGGCGCGTCGCCGCCGCCAATGCCGGCAATTACCAGGTCACCCACGACCATGGGCGCGGCGGTGGCGCCAAACGCGCCGGGCGACTCAGGCATGTAGACTTGCCACATCAAAGCGCCGGTGAGACGGTTCAGGGCGATCAGGTGCGCATCATCGGTGGCAAAGAAGATCCGGTCGCCGAGCAAGGCCGCGCCGCGCTGCGCCCCTTTGGCCGCATCGCCCGATATCTTCGTGGCGTTGCCGCGAGGCCGGACGTAGCACCAGATCTCACGGCCCGTATCGGCGGCCAAGGCGCAGACCTGATTGGGTCCGGTTACGTACATGACGCCATCGGCGACGAGCGGGGTGGTTTGCAGCCCGAGATGGGGAAGGGAGTAAGTCCAAGCCGGGGTGAGTTTACTGGCATTGGTAGTATTGATTTCTACAAGTGAGCTGTGTCGATTGGCGCTGGGCGAGCCATGATAGCCCGGCCACTCGCCGGCGGCTGGCTGGTGAATTTTCTGAATTTGGTCGGCGGTAATCGACGCACTAGTTTGGGTGAGAGGGCCGGTCGGAATGCCGTTCAGGGTACTGAGGTAGGCAACTAAGTCTCGCTGCTGATCTGCGGTGGCCTGAACGGGTGGCATGTAGGAGGTCTTTTCGATTTCGATGGCCGTAGTATCAGTATCGGTAAGCGAATGTAAGTGGCCATCGAAGGTCTGCAATTGTAAGTCATGTTGGCCACGGCTGCGCGCAAAGCCGCGCAACTTGCCGCCGCTCTTGAGGGTGACTTGGGCGACATCCCAGGGATTGTCGGGACAGAAGGCCCAACTGGGGCACGCGGCGCCATTGCGCTGGCCTTTGCGCGAACTGGGATTGGCCAGGGTCTGTTGCAACTCGACTACGGTGAGTTCCCGACCGATATCCGACAAATCCGGACCATGTGAAGCACCACGACCCCTTACCATGTGGCAGGCGAAGCAGCGG
>JAYVUQ010000375.1:0-2172 GCA_043787785.1 Bryobacteraceae bacterium | reverse complement strand
ACTAGCCTCGGTAGCCCTACCAACTGGGCACTGCCAAATCCTCGGCCGCCGAGCCCTACAGCATCAATACGTACGGCGGCGAAAACTCGCCCTGGTCTGGCCCGCTGTTGCGGGACGCCATCCAGCGTAGGGCGTAGATCCGGCGCGGGTCGGTTCGCGTACCGAAGACGGTATTCGGGAAGAACTCGAACAGCCCGTGCGAGAGCCTGTCTCGATGCAAGTCCATGTCGATATCGGCATAGACCCGGTCAGCGGAGGTGAACAGTGTGAATTGGAGATTGCCCTCGGCGAAGCGATTTTCCTTGAAGCTCACCACCGTCTCGCCTTCCCTGGGGCTGCCATGGGCGCCGCTGTTGGCAGGCTCCAGCACGTCTGATAGGGTTCTCAGCAACGGCTCCAAGTCTGGCTTGACGTCTACCAGCAGGCGATCCGGCAAAATGCCTTGTTCCCGCTTGCTGCGGCTTTCTTCGTTGGCTGGTACCAGCGCAAGCGGCTTAATCGCCCTCAGCAGCGAATCACCGTTCGGCAGCAGACGGATCGCTTCCATGATATTTAGCAGGCACGCTGCGCTCTGCCCGGCCACGTCAGCGAGCGTGAAAAAGTTGCCGCCGATTTCGATGGGTAGAATTCGCCACTCGGCTGGCCAATCCGCCCGGCGGCGGAAGACCATCCTCGCGTCACGCTCCGGCAGCAGGAGATGCAGCGTACGGCTGGCCCCGGCGGGCTTTAGGCCCACAAAGCCAGCGTCCCGATGCCTTTTGGCCGAGGCATTGACCGTGAACTGGTCGGCCAACGGACTGCCGATAAGCGGGAACGTGATTGTCATCTCCTCGCGATCCGTCTGGGTGGTGCCGAGAAGCTTGCCCTGGCCATTCAGAATGGATATCGTAATCCGCTTACCTCGCAAGGGTTCGCGCGCTCCATTGAAAAAGAGCAGATGGAGATCGAAGTTAGCCATTGATGGTCACCGCCGTTTCGACTGGTTTCACGTCCCCGTCCCACAGGAAATCGCCTTGCACCGTACGGTGCCATTTGTCCAACGCCCCATTGCCGCGGACCGTCACGAATCCCTCCACATTCACCAGGTAGTTTGATGGCAGTGTTCGCAATGCCGCCGAATGCTGATCGGGCGCCGCGCGCAGCACCGCCTCGCGCGCCAACACCACGCCAGTGGGAGAGCCCTGTAACGGCGATGCCTGCGCCGCCAACAGGGCCGACGGCGGAATAATGGCTTGCGCCTCTTTCTGCTCACCGCGACGGGTTTCGCGTTCCGCATCGTCTTTCGATTGCAGGATCGAGCGCAGCCCCAGCAGTTTCTTGAGAAAGTCATACCAAAAAGGCGCGCCCAGGCTCAAGAGAAGCCACGACAGCAAGACGCCAGGCAACCGGTGCCAGAAGCCCACCCGATCCCATGCCCGCGTGAGGGTGCTCATCATTTGCACCCCAGCGTCCCCGGTGAGCGCCAGCGTAGACACTTCCGGGCTGCGCGCCACCAGCACCAGGGCCTCCCCTTCCTCATACACTTCCACCGGCTCGAGAATCTGGCGAAGCGCCGCCGCCGGGCAATACGGGAAGTTCTCGAGGCATCCGGCCGGTAGGAGTATCGGGAATTCTCGCGCATCGAGCTTGAGCGTGAGCTTCTGCGTGCCGCCGATGGACGATACCTTTAGTTGCGCGACCTGGTTCCAAAGGAAATAGTCGGGGATCGCCGCCGCTTTCGGATCGCGCAGTTCCTCCACGGCCTCATGGACTCGCTTCTCTGCCTCCTCGCGCTTGACAACCTCCGCACCGCTCGTATTACTTCGCCACGGGCGACTTTGGGTAACGGCAGCACGGACGCACCGGCGGCTGAGCCGGCGAAGGACATCCACGCCCGGATGCGGCGCAACCAGGGCAACCAGAAATTAGACGTCCACCGGCGACGCCCGACGAGTGGATGGCGCAACATTCGCTCCGCCACGTAAACGGCATCGGTTTTCACCATCCTGGGCGCCAGATGGAGCACCAGATCCGTCAACGTCTCACGCAGGTATTGGGAGCGCGCACTGCGAACGGATTGAATATACTGCGTCACCGCGACCACCACGGTGGAAGCGATCAGCATCACCACGGCCAGTCCGATCAGCGTGTCCAGGTGTTTCAGAATGGGCAAGTCCATAGTTACTCCGTTTG
>JAYVUQ010000374.1:0-3778 GCA_043787785.1 Bryobacteraceae bacterium | reverse complement strand
CTGGCCCTAGCTTCCCGTTTCGACCACATCGATCTTTGGGGCCGCGATCCCGCCTTAGTGGCCTCCATGCTGGCCACGCGGCAAAATCTCCGGTATTTGCCGGGGTTTCCCTTGCCGGCCAACGTGTATCCGGCCAGCTCGCTAGATGGCGAAGCCGACTTCGTCCTCAACGTCGTCCCTTCCCAATACACCCGACAAGTTTTTGGCTCTTTCCATCTGCCCGCGCGCGCGCGGCTGGTGTCGGCCTCCAAGGGCATCGAAAAGGGAACATTGCAGCGGGTTTCGCAGGTGCTCACCGAAGTAACCGGCCAGCAGGTGGCCGTGCTTTCCGGCCCTTCATTCGCGAAAGAAATCGCGGCGGGCCAACCGGCGGCGATGGTGGTCGCGGCGGCCGATGCGAACTTGGCGACAGCGGTGCAGGAGGCATTTTCCACCCCCAATTTTCGGCTCTACACCAGTCAGGACCCCGTAGGCGTAGAACTAGGGGCGGCGCTCAAGAACGTCATCGCCATCGCCGCCGGCGTGGTGCAGGGCTTGGGGCTCGGCAGCAACACCCGCGCGGCGTTGATTTCGCGCGGTTTAGCGGAAATTACCCGTTTGGCCGAAAAAATGGGAGCCGAGGTCAGAACTTTAGCCGGTCTGGCGGGTTTGGGCGATTTGGTGCTTACCTGCACGGGCGATTTGAGCCGGAATCGGAGGGTTGGCATTGAGCTCGCCCAAGGAAAAGCTTTGCCGCAAATTCTAAAGGAGATGGGGATGGTGGCCGAAGGTGTGGATACCACGGCGGCGGCGCTGGAGTTGGCGGCCCGGTTTGGTGTAGAAATGCCGATCACGGCCCAAGTGGCCGTCCTGCTGCGTGCCGAGGCCAGCCCCGCCGGGGCGATCCGGCAACTGATGGTCCGTAGTTTGAAGGGCGAATAGGATTTAGCCCTGGTGGACAAAATTCCGCAACCTTCGCCAGAAAATCGGGTTAACTCTGACATGAGCGTAGCCGTAGCGATTGAACATGATGCCCAGCTCATGCTCAGGGTTCGCGACGGCGATACGGTCTCCTTCGGCCTATTGCTGGAGCGGCACCGGGTTCCCGTCATCCACTTTGTTTACCGCATGATTCAGAATCAGGCGATCGCCGAAGAATTGGCGCAAGAAGTCTTCCTGCGCGTTTACCGGTCACGGGCGAGCTACGAGCCCACGGCTAAATTCACCACCTGGCTCTTCCGGATCACGACGCACTTGGCGCTGAATTGGATTCGTGACCAGAAAAACGAACGCCGCCAGCAAAGTCTGGATTCGGAAGCGCCGGAAGGTACCGCGCCCTTACAAGTGGCGGATTTGGGCCCTAACGTGGAACAGCGGATGCTCAAGTCGGCGCGCATGGAGGAGATTCAGCGCGCCGTTCTCGAGTTGCCAGATAAGCAGCGCGCAGCCGTCATGATGCATAAATACGAGGAGATGGATTACGGTCAGATCGCCGGAGTGCTCCAATGCTCTGAGTCGGCCGTGAAGTCGTTGCTGTTTCGCGCCTATGAGTCGTTGCGGGCAAAATTGGCGCACCTCAACCGCGGTGCCCAACCGGGGCGCCAGTGAGCCAGTTAAATATTAAGGGAGGATGAATATGACGTGTCCCATGCAGAGTAAAGAAAATGCTGAAATCCTCCTGGATTACTGCACCCGCTCGTTGTCGGCCGATACGCTCGCCCGGATGGATGCGCATGTGGCGATGTGTCCTTCGTGCAAACAGGAATTGACGGCGCAACAGCAGTTATGGTCGGCACTGGATGAATTTGACGTGGCGGAATTGAGCGTTACGCCTGACTTTGACCGGCGCTTGTATGCGCGTATTGAGGCCGAACATCGTGACCCGGTGTGGGTGCGGGCTTGGCGAAGTCTGTTTGCTAGCGGGCAGCCGGGAACTTGGCGTCCGGCCTTCTCGATGATGGCGGTGGCCGGCGTGGCGGTGCTCGCCCTGCTCCTAGTGCGCTTACCGAATGCCGTACAGCCCTTGGCCAACCCGGAAGAGATTGCCGAACCGGCAGTGAAAACCGCCACCATTGATAAGCAGATCGATAAGCAGATCGATAAGCAGATCGATAAGCAGATCGATAAGCAGGACGTCGAGCGGCTGGATACAGCTCTCGAAGATCTCGAAATGTTGCACTTACTCGGCAGCACCAGTACCGCGCCGATTAAGTCGAACGTCCTTTAACTAAATGCTGGCGCGGTATCCTATCATCGGACTTCTGGCCCTGGGCTTAACGGCCGCCTCATTGGCGGATGCGCAGCACAGCGATGGGGCCAGCCTTGGCTTGAAAGGTGGACGGATGGGCATCCCCGGAATGGGTCCTCGCCTAGGGGGGGCCGGTGGTCCGCGGGACGGCTTGAAAAAAGGCCACCCGCCGCCGCGCGCCGCCCTCGAACGGTGGCGTGAGATGGGCCCGGAAGAACGACAGCAGATGGTGGATCGTCTGCCGCCGGAGCGTCGCGAGGGCTTTCGCCGCCGCATGGAAATGTGGGACAGCTTAAAGCCGGCCGAGCGCAAGGGGGCCGAAGACCGCTTCGACCGTTTTCGCGATCTGCCGCCCGCGCAGCAAAAGACGGCCCGGCAGGCCTTTCGCCAGTTCAATCGATTGCCACACGAACGCCGACAGGAGTTGCGGCGGGAGATGGCGGCGTTGCGCCGTCTGAATGAAGATGAGCGCGCCACCCGCATGAACTCTGAGGATTTCCAGAGTAAGTTCGACCCGCATGAGCGAGGCCTCCTGCAGGACCTCGCCACCGCCTTGCCTGACTAGTTTCCCGCCCGCTTTAATTCCTTCCCATTCCCACATGACGTACTGCGAGCCCGTCGCGTAAAGCGGCGGGTTACATTCCTCCCTAAAAAAGCCCGGGAGCGCTTCGCCGCAACTGGGGCTGGCAGCGAAACGCCTCAACCTCCCCGTTGGCGACTATCGGGTCCGTTTCACCACTACGGCCAAAGAATCACTGTCCTCCGCGCTCGCAACCGCCGCGCCGGCCGCCCGCTACACCCCAAACTGACGCAAATGATGGTTGGTATGACGCCAGATCAACACGCCCCAGTCGCGGCCCGACAGTCGGCCAAACGCCGGATGCTTCGGCCAACTCTCCGACTGCCCCCGATCGCCCATCGCCCGCATCAAGCGCAACAGCTCTTCCCGTTCGGTCTCAAAATTGACGCTCGCCGGATCTTTCAGCTCGGGCGCCGTGGGCGCCCCCTTGGGCCACGGTAGCGGAGAGTGAATCACCAGCCATCGGCCCACCGGGTTCGCCAGTGGCGTCTTCTTCGGTCTCACCTGCAGGGTCCCCAACGCCATCTTCGCTCCGGCGATCAAGTGGGCCTGCATCGTAGCCGCGTCCATCTGCCCCCACCGGCGCGCCGTATCCGGGCGCAACTGCCGCACTCGCTGTTCCAGTCCCTCGCGGACGCTACGGTCAAAGATGCTAGGCATGAGCCTCAGTGTACATCGGACCGCACCGCCTGTTTTCTTCCCCTGACGGACTGCGAGCCCGTCGCTTCAGCGGCGGGTTGCATTCCCCCACTGGGATCCCTCCCGGACGGTGGGGTTCGTAAGTGGCTGATAACGAACCTCCGACCGTGAGGGAGGGGATCTCACCAATAAATGGCCGAACCATTTTTTTCACAGTCCTCGACGCGACGGGCTCGACATGAAGCCGGTCGAAGCCCAGCGCGGTACCCGCCGTAGTCCAGCGCGCTGCCCGCGGTGACCCTAGCGCCCTTGGCGCGGGAAAGCCTAGCGCC
>JAYVUQ010000373.1:0-5009 GCA_043787785.1 Bryobacteraceae bacterium | reverse complement strand
AACTTGCCTCCCCGCGTTGCCGGGCCCAACGCCGTCAGCTTCACTAACTTGCCATCTTTCTTCTCATAAGCCGTCGTCAAGCGCGCCAATTGCGCATCCGGCAGGTAGAAATGGGTCTCCTTCATCTCCAATGGTTCAAAGATTCGCCGCCGGAAAAACTCATCCAGCGACTGCCCCGATATCACCTCCACCAGCCTTCCCAGAACGTCCGTCGCCGGCCCATATTCCCAAGCCGTTCCCGGCTGAAAGTTCAACGGCAATTTCGCCAGTTCCTTGACATATTCGGCCATCGTGTTCTCCGGGTTGCGGAACTTCGCCAAGTCCTTCGATAATTCCAGCGTCGGTCCGGCCGTCCCGCTCGCCAGTCCCGCTGTATGGGTCAGCAGGTGCCGAATGGTAATCTCACGCTCGGCCGGTACGGTATGAAAGCCATTCGCCGCGCGCTCGTTCGGCGCATTCCCCATCGCCACGCGCGGCTGGGCAAACTCCGGCAGGAATTTTGACACCGGATCATTCAGTAGAAATCGACCCTCCTCATGCAGCATCATCACCGCCAGGCTCGTCACTGGCTTGGTCATCGAAGCCATCCGGAAGATGGAATCGGTTTTCATGGCCTGTTGCGTATCCAGGTCCATCACGCCCTGCGCCTCCAGGTGCGCGATTCGCCCCTTGCGCGCCACCAACGTCACTGCGCCCGCAATCTCGCCCTGATCGATGTAGCGCTTCATCAGCGCCCGCACCCGTTGCAATCGTTCGGCGGAGATGCCCACCTCTTCCGGTGCGGCCTTGGGCAAGGTCGCCCCGGTCAGCGCTAGCGTGATGAAAAATACGGCGATTGTCTTCGACATGGCCACATCATCATATGCTGTCCGGCATCGTCACTCCTGCCGAAAAATTCCACGCTCTAAAAAAGGATGAAAAATAATGGAGAATTTTCGCCGGCTCAACACACTATTATGTATGAAGTACTCGCTCTGGTTTCCCACCCACGGCGTTGAAGCTGGCTCCTTCCGCGGCTGGCTCGACAGGTTCTTTGCCCAACCGGCTTACCGCTTGGATAATGAGTGCCAAGCTATCGTCGCCCGCGCCATCCGGGAGCTTTGTCTCGACCGCGGTTGGCGTCTCATCGAGATTCAGCTCAACGAATGGGATGTCGTCGCGGTTGTGGAGAGCGACCGCAAGCCCGAACGTATCGTTCACGATTTCAAGATCGCCGCTAGCCGTGCCCTGGCCTCCCTCGACGGCGCTGGCCCCTCCCGCAAACGCTTCGACCGCCGCGCCCGCATCGTTCAACTCAATACCCCCAACCAAGCCTCCGCCGCTTCTGCTTAGGGGCACATTCCTTACTTACTCACTTACTCAGCGAAATACCCGCCTAATCGAGCGTGGCCATTCCAGTCGCGCGGGTCTCCAGACCCGCGTTTAGCAAGGGCTTCAGCCGCGCGGGAGTGTCGGCTTTCAATCGGGAATCACACCGATCTTCCCCCTTGATCTCAAGTACTTGCATCAAACCACTCCAACCGGTCTGCTACTCTGGTTCTGCAGCCATACAACGCTCAGCAGGCAACCCACACGGTGCCTTTATTGCGTGGACTCATAGAATCAACAACTCCCCGGTTCGTTTCGTCACTTTGCCATACTAAAAACATGCCAAAACGCGTAGACAATCCCTGGACCAAGGCCGGGGCCTACATGGGCCTCATTTTCGTCGTCCCCGTCGCTGGATACGCCGGCTATTACCTTGGCGGCTACCTGGGTGGCAAAACCGGCGAGGACTTCGGTGCCATGATCGGCGTCGCTCTCGGCTTCTTTGAAACCTACCGCCAAGTGATGCGAATCGAGGGCAAAAAGTGAATGCCGCCGAATTCGACTTCGAGTCCATGGCCCGCGGCGTTTTTCGCATCGCCCTCATTCTGTGTGGCTTAGGCCTGGTTGGCTTTGTTTGGAAAAACGGCGTCAACGGCGCGATCAGCTTTGCCATCGGAGCTGCCGCCTCGGTCGCCCTGCTCTTCCTCCTTCACCGCACCGTCCGCCTGCTCGACATCACCGGCTCCCAAAGCCCCAGCCGCAGTGCCATGTTTCTGCTGGGCTTCGGCCAACTGGCTGTGTTTGCAGCGGTCTATGGTATCCTGAA
This sequence comes from Bryobacteraceae bacterium, assembly GCA_043787785.1. Lineage (GTDB taxonomy): Bacteria > Acidobacteriota > Terriglobia > Bryobacterales > Bryobacteraceae > JALHNI01. Next base: position 2,875 of record JAYVUQ010000373.1, on the reverse strand, counting down.
GGCTTATGAAGTGAGCACCCCGGCGATGGGTACCGGGCTCTTCGTCGGCATTGCCGCGATTACGCTCGAAAACGTCTGGGGACTCCTTCGTAAGTCGAACTAACATGCACGAACACGAACTCTGGTTTACCGCACTGCTGAACCAAACGCTGGCCGGTCCGGCCAACGCGATCCTCAATGCCGCTGGCATTCCCGCTCATGACCCGTCTAAGCCCTGGGCCAATTACATGGCCATGCAGATCCTGGTTGCGGCCATCATCATCCTGGTCTTCGCGCTTTTGAAGATGCGCCTGTCGGCTGACAAGCCCGGCAAGTTCCAGCAGACCTTCGAGATGATGTACGAATTCGTCTCCGGCATGGGTCACGACATTGTCGGGCATGGTTCCGAAAAGCACACCGCCCTCTTCGGCACTCTGTTTGTGTTTACTCTTTTCTCGAACTTACTCGGTGTGATTCCGACTTTTGAATCGCCCACCATGTACTACTACGTGCCCGCCGGTTGTGCCGTCCTCGTTTTCCTTTATTACAATTTCCTTGGCTTCAAAGAGAATGGCCCCGGTTACCTAAAGCACTTCGCCGGCCCGGTGCCGCTCATGGCCCCGTTCATGTTCTTCATCGAAATCATCAGCCATTGCATTCGCCCCGTATCGCTCACCATTCGCCTCTACGCCAACATGCTGGCCGGCGAAATGGTCACCGTGGCCTTCCTGGCGATGGTGCCGCTCGGTGTGCCCATCATCTTCATGGGTCTGCATACCTTCGTATCTTTCGTTCAGGCCTTCATCTTCACCGTGTTGACCATGGTGTATGTCGCCGGTGCGGTCGAGCACGAACATTAAAGAGTTTTCCGTCCGTCGCGATTCAGTGTGAGGCCCCGGCGTCCCAACGCACGAAGGTCACCACCTCCTGAGCCGCCAGTTAGTCAAATCAAGGAGTCAGTCAAAATTATGCGTAGCAAAATGTTCACGCTCATGTTCTTGTTAGCCGTCGCCACGCCGATCTTCGCGCAGGGCAATGGCACCACGTCGTCTTCCCCTGTTCTGCCGATCAACCTAGCTCTCGGCATCGCCGCCGCTGGCTGTGGCTTGGGTCAAGGCCGCGCGGTAGCTTCGGCCGCCGAAGGCATCGCCCGCAACCCCGGCGCCGCCGGCGCCATCCGCACGCTGGCCTTCATCGGCCTCGCGTTCATGGAATCGCTGGTGCTGTTCACGTTCCTCACGGCCCGTTAGATTTCGCCCTCAAAAAAAGGCTCCCCGAAAAGGGAGCCTTTTTCTATTGCAGTAAGTCTGCGACCCGGATTTCGCTGGTTGGAGCTGCCAACGCACTGACCACTTCCTGCGCGGCGTATACCTGGACCGAGCCGTAACGCTTCCCCAAAGGATCGCGATGAACAACCAGCCGACGTCCTTCCAGGTCGAGCACCCAGTATTCGACAATTCCGGACTGAGCGTATAGCTTACGTTTGGTGACTAAGTCGTAGTTCAGCGTGCTACTCGAGACCTCTGCCGCCAACCGCAGTTCCCCAGGACGCGGGCGGGCGGTCAAGGCAAGAAAGGGCATGCTCAGTACGATGGCGTCTGGCTCCGGTTCACTAGTGGGATTGTCTTCGGGTCGCAAGTCGATCGCGCTTTCCTGCAAACAATAGTCCCGACCGAAGACGTCTTCGAGCCAACTCATCAGCAGTCGAAGTGCCCGGGTGTGCGGATGGTTCTTGCCCATCTTTTGAACTAACTCTCCTTCGATCAGTTCGTAGCGCTCCAAGTCGACGAGACCCGAACGCTCCAGAACTGCGCATTCTTCGCGCGTCCATAGCTTATGAGGCACTTGGACGATACCTTCGAAACTTTCCACAGTCACCGGCATAGCTTCATTATGTCCCAACTCGCGTTACGCTACAGAGATGACCTTGGCAGGCAAAACATGTTTGGTCGCCGGCGCTAGCCGCGGCATTGGGCTCGCGATCGCCCAGGCGATGGCCCGCGCCGGCGCCGATACGACTCTCGCCGCGCGCTCGCTTCCGGCGCTCCGGAAGGCTGCGGAAGCCTTGGTCGCCGAAGGCCATCAGGCGAAAGCCCTGTTGCTCGACTTTACCTCTGCCGCCTCCATCGCCGCGGCCAGCGCGGGCGATTACGACATCCTGGTCAACGTCGCCGGCACCAATACCCGCAAGCGTTTCGAGGCCTATACGCCCGAAGAAGCGGCCCATATCTGGCAGACCAATCTGCATGGCATTGTCACGCTCACCCAAGCCATTGGCTCCCGCATGGCCGCCCGGGGCAGCGGCAAGATCGTCAACATCGGCAGCATCACTTCCGCGCTCGGCCTGCCTTATTTATCCATCTACGCCATGACCAAGTCCGCTATCGCCGGCCTCACCCGCACCCTTGCCGCGGAGTGGGGCGCGCGCAACGTCCAGGTAAACTGTATCGCCCCGGGCTTTATCGTCACTGACCTCAATCGCGAAATGTGGCAGTCGCCCGTCATGCAAAGCTGGCTGCGCGGCGTGCAAGCCAACCCTCGCCTCGGTACTCCCGAGGACATCGCCCCCGTCGCCGTCTTTCTCGCCGGGACCGGCTCCGACTATGTCACCGGCCAAACCATCCACGTTGATGGCGGCTACGCCACTACCGCCGTCTGGCCCTTCGAACCCGCCTCATAATAGAAGAGTGCGACGCCGCGCCATCTTCGCTCTGCCCGCCCTCTTCGCCCAGGAGCCGGAAGTCGACTTCATCTGCCCGATGGACCGGGATGTTCACGCCAAGGCTCCGGGCAAGTGTCCCCGCTGCGGCATGCGGCTGGTGGCCGGTTTGCCGGACCCCATCGAATACCCTGTCGAACTCGCGGTTACTCCCCGGCGAATCAAAGCGGCCGAACC
>JAYVUQ010000372.1:0-12762 GCA_043787785.1 Bryobacteraceae bacterium | reverse complement strand
GCGGGCTCCCACACCGCCGAACGCTTGGCGCGGGCCGGCGTCAAAACGATTCTTCTCGACGAGAAGCTAGCTTGGGAAAAGCCTTGTGGTGGCGGGCTCACTTACAAGGCTTACGACAAGTACCCTTACATCGCCGAGAACACCACCCCGAAGCGGAAAATTCAGGATTCTTACCTTACCGCGCCCCGGGCTGGGCGCGTAAAGCTGACGCTTGACCGTCCACTGATGATTTACGCGCGCCAGGACCTCAACCGCATGCTGCTGGAACGAGCGGAAGACGCGGGAGTGCAAATCGAGAAGACCCGCGTGCTGGGCGCCGAACGAACGGCCGCCGGTTGGAACATCCGCACGCCGCAAGGTAGCATATTGGCCGATTACTGCGTGTTGGCCACCGGTGCGCGTAACTCACTGCGGAACCTGGGCACCGAATACACGGCCAAGGACACGATGTTCGCGTTGGGCTACTATGTGCCTGCCGACCGCGACGCGGTCGATATCGAATTCCTGGATGGCGTTGAAGGCTATATCTGGGTCTTTCCGCGCTGCGGACATCTGTCGGTGGGCATTTGCGGCAAGGGCCAACCGGCGTCGGTGTTGCGATTGCGCCTGGAAGCTTACATGCGCGAACACGGCTTGCCGATGGAAGGCGCGACATTTTATGGACACATGCTGCCTTCGCTCGAATCCGGCAGTTGGCTGCGGAATCGCCTATCCGGGGACGGTTGGCTGGCCGTTGGCGATGCGGGCGGCTTGGTAGACCCCATCACGGGCGAGGGCCTCTATTACGCACTTCGCTCGTCGGATCTGGCGAGCCAGGTGCTGCTGAACGATCAGGTGGCACCCGGAGCGAAGGCGGCGATGTATCACCAGACCATCGGCAAGGATTTCATGGACGACCTCGCCTTCGGTGCCTCGCTCGCGCGGCGCGTCTTTCTGCAAAAGGTTCCGCTTTTCGGTGGAGCGCCGGATGCCATGGTGCGGCTGGTGCGGCGGAGCCAGAAGTTTCAGCACCTGATGCAGGATCTGTTTGCCGGCACCCAGCCCTACTTAGATTTGAAAGGTAGACTGGCACGCAATCTAAGCGGTGGTTTGCAAGAGGTGCTCTTGAACTTTTTCCTGAAGGGTATGGTTCCCGAGGCCAAAGGCTAGTGCTTTTCCCATCCCAACATGACGGGCTCGCAGTGCGTCAGTTTGGAATGGGAAGTAATCAAGCCGCGAATGTAGGAAGCAAAAGACCCGCCTGGGCGCGCTCCAACGGGGGAGGAACGCGGTAGGATGGGCCGCCTGGCCCGTCTCCTAAGTCATTGATAAGAAGGTAAGTGGAGTCCGCGTTCCTCAAAAGCGGGCCATACGCCCAAGAGCCTGAAAATATGGGCCCTCTCCGTTCGGTCGCGTCTTGAGTCTATTTAATTGACTCTTCAAAACCGTTACACTGAGCCACATGCACACCATGCGCAAAGCGGCCGTGATTGGGACCGGGATGATGGGGCCAGGGATTGCGGCCACTTTGGCCAAAGGCGGCCTGGAAGTCACTATCTTGAGCCGGAGCGAAGCCTCAGCGGCTGAAGGTGTCCGCAAGGCGCGCGAGGCGGTTGGCCCCGATCTGGCGGGCCAAGTCAGCGGCTCCACCGACATGGAGCACACCGTCGCCGGCGTTGACCTGGTCATTGAATCGGCTCCCGAAGAGATGGCCTTCAAGCAGAAGCTGTTCGCCTATTTGGACGGTGTCGCTCCGCTCCATGCCGCGCTGTGTACGAACACTTCCGGCTTGAGCATTACGGAAATTCAGTCGCTGTGCCGGCATCCGGAGCGCGTGCTGACGACGCATTTCTGGAATCCTCCGGCCCTGATGCCGTTAGTGGAGGTGGTGTGCGGCGAGGCCACGAGCCAGGACGTGGCATTCGCCGTGCGCGACCTGCTAATTCGCTGCGGCAAGGTGGCTGTGATGGTGAAAAAGGACCGCCCCGGGCAATTAGGCAATCGTCTGCAGATGGCCGTCTTTCGCGAGGCTCTGCACATCGCCCAGGAAGGCATTGCCGACCCCGACCAGATCGACTTGGCCATCAAGACCGGCTTCGGCCTGCGCCTGCCCGTCTACGGCAGCTTCGAGCATATGGATATGGTGGGTCTCGATCTAGTGAAGGCGGTGCTCGAAAATGCGTTGACTGACCTCAACAGCAGCCGTGACACGCCGCAGATCCTGTTGGACAAAATCGCCGCGGGCGAAATGGGGGTGAAGAGCGGCAAAGGCTTCTACGACTGGAGCCAGCGTGACGCCGGGCAAGTGAAGGCCTTGCGCGATCGCTTCCTGCGCGAATTTGGGGGCTCGGAGGTTGCCCGTGAGGCGGTCGGGCTCATCAAAGGGTGATAGGTTGTCGTCGATCAGCCCGCCTGAGCGTGCCGGCCGGGCGCGCTAATCAATTACGCCGTGCCGCACGGCAAAGCGCACCAGTTCTCCGGTGGAGTGCAGGTTGAGTTTCTCCAAGATCCGGCCGCGATGGGCTTCGACGGTGTAGACGCTCAGCTTGAGGGCGGTCGCCACTTCCTTGTTGGTCTTACCCTCAGCCACCCACTGCAAGACTTCGCGCTCGCGGCTGGTTAGCAGATCCAGGGGGTCGGTGACGTGTTTGCGGTAGTCTGTCAACACCGCGTCGGAGACGCCTGGACTGAGGAAGCCGTCGCCGCGTGCTACGGCGCGGACGGCTAGCAGGAGGTCGCCCTCACCGGAGTCCTTCAGCAGATAGCCTTTGGCTCCGGCGCGGAGAATCTCCCGCACGTAGACCGCGTCCTTGTGCATGGAGAGCGCTAAGACCCTCGTTCTCGGGGTTACCTGTGCCATGCGGCGCGTGGCTTCAATGCCATTGAGTTCCGGCATGGTGACGTCAACGACGGCGATATCGGGCTGCAGCGATCCGGCTAGCTCCACCGCCTCCCTTCCATTGGCGGCTTCACCGACCACTTCAAAATCCTCTTGAGCCGAGAGGATCATGCGGAAGCCTTTGCGCACCAAAGCGTGATCATCGGCTAACAGAATGCGGGTCTTCTTGTTCTGCAAGATTCTCCTTTCGGGCAGGGATGGGGACCTTGATCTCCAGGCGCAGGCCACGGGAACTGGACTTGGCGATGCGGAATTCAGCCTGAATCTCCTGGGCGCGGGCGCGCATGCCCGTCATGCCCAACGATGGCCGGGTGGGCTGGCTCTGGGGCAAGCCGCGGCCGTTGTCTTCAATGGCCAACCGCACCAGTTCGCCCTCGCGGTAGAGCTCGATGGAGACGCGGGTGGCACCGGAATGGCGGGCGACGTTGGTGAGCGCTTCCTGCGTGATGCGAAAGAGATGGGTCTCGGTGTCATCGTCAAGACGATCGTGAAAGGTGGAGGCGTAGTCAGTGGCGGTACCGGTGCGCTGGGCGAAACCGTCGGCGAGCCACCGCAAGCCAGCGTCGAGGCCGAAGTCGTCGAGAATTACGGGGTGCAGCAGTTGGGACAGGTCGCGCACGTTGGCAATGGCTTCGTCCACCAGTTTCAGGCAGTCGGCTTGGCGTCCGGGCCAGTCCATGCCGTGGCTGGCCGACAGATTCGCTTTCACGGCGGCCAAGGATTGTCCCAGTTCGTCGTGGAGCTCATGGGAAAATCTGCGTGCCAATGTTTCCTGGCTCTGCAGCATGTGCCAGGAGACCCGGCTCAACTCCGTGGCCTGCCATTCGATCTTGCGAATGCTGGAACGCGCGAAGGTTACCGTGAGCACTGCGCACAGCAGGGCCAGCACCAGACAGGCGCCCAGCAAGAAGCGCGAACTCCGGGCCAAGTCGTGCGATTCGGTGGCAATGCGCTCCTCCATCTGCTCCATACGCTTTTCACTCGAGATGAGCAACTGTTGTTCCAGGACCACTACCCGGTCATGCTGGTCGAAGAGTGGCAACAGGTCAGCCGTCTTCAACGCGGGGCCATGGCGCACGGCGCCGCGCACACCAGCGGAAAACTTCCGGACGGCGGCGCCTAACTCTTTCCAGCGCTCTGCTTCGGGGGTCTCGGCGGCTGCGCCAGCCACCTTTACCAAGGCTCGATCAGCAGCCTCTAACTCGGTTAACAAGGTGCTCCGTTGGCTGACCTCCTGGCCCGGTGCCAGTTGGCGCAGAATGGCGGCCATGGTGTTCTGCCCGGCTTGAGCATCGTTCAGCAGCCGTGCCATGGCGAGCTGTTCCCGGCCAACTTGCGCGGCGTCGGACTCGATGGCGCCGGTGCTGCGGACAGCAATGTAGCCCGCCGCTCCCAGCAGCATCACCACCAGCGCGAAACCTCCCACCAGCACGCGCAAGACGACGGGCTCGGTAATGCGGGCGGGCTTGAGCCAGGACACCTCTTCATTCTAGCGGTCCGGCCGTCATGCTCTACGGGGTAGCTAGTAGGCCGGCCAACGATTTTGCCGCTGGCGCGCAGAAGGCGATCACCAGGCGCGGTGCCAATCCGCAAACTACCAGGAAGAGCACGGGCACAGAAAGCGCCCAGCGCTCCCACTTTCGGGCATCGGGAATTACCGGCACATGAATTCCGCGCTTGCCCAGGAATAGCGTAGCGATCAGCCGCAAGCCGGTGATGGCGTTCAGCGCCGTCGCCAGAGGCAGGCCGATACCGAGCATCGGGTGTGATTCAAGTGCGCCATGGAAGAGCAAGTCTTCCGCGGCAAAGCCCAAAGTGCCCGGCAGGCCCACCAAGGCCAGAATGCCTACCGTGAAGAACACCGCCAAGCGAGGCGCGTGAAAGCCGAGGCCGAGGAAGCCGTCGGGAGCCGCGACGTCGCTGGTGCGCGCTTCGAGCGCCCGATAGACGGCCAGCAAGGCGGTGATGGAGAAGGCGACCACCCACCAGTGGACCAATGCGCCGGTGATGCCTTCGACGTTGCGATTTTCGAGGCCCGCCAAAATGAAGGACGCTTGGCTGGTGGCCAGCAACGCCAGGATCCGGCGCGGCTTTTCAGCGGCGATCGCCAGGATGGCCGCGTACATCGCGGTGAAGATGGCCAACCCGCTAAGGACGAAAAGACTTTGCGCGGCCAGGTCCGGGTAGAAGGGCACCACGAACCGCATCATCAGATAAGCGCCGAGGTGGCTATTCAGCAAGAGGTTCAATTGGGGCAGGGAACCGTCTTCAAAGGCCCGCGTGACCCAGGTGTGGAAGGGGAAGATGCCCTTCCGAAGAAGCACCGCGACGAGCAATAATGCGAAGCCCGTGGTATGGATGGCGGGTGATTGGGCCAGCCCGGTGATCAGGAATCCGCCGGCGAGCGCCACTAGGCTAAGCAGCAGCGCGATTCGCGGCCAGGTGGGCATTGCGCTGTCGAGCAAGGCGGGGAGGACGGTGAGTCCCCAACCGAGCAAAAACAGAAAGGGACTTCCGCCGAGATAGGCCAGCATGGTACCGGCATAAATGAAGAGCAGTGAGCGGCGCTCCCGCGGGCCCAGATCCTGCCGCGGCGCGCAGGCGACGGAGATGATGGTCAGCACGGTGAAAAGGGCTGCCGAGGCGACGGCCAGAGTATCGGTGAGTGGCACTAGCGCGCCACCTTTTGGGCCACTTCCGGCTTTTTGTTGGTCAATGGGGTGGTAGGGATAGCCGGGAGCGGGTTTCGGACCAATTCCAGCCTTTCGAGCCAACGCGACAACCGCACGGCTGGGCCGGCGACGAGTTGGTCAAGCAGGGCGTCATAGTAGCCTCGTTCCACGGCAATGCCATAGAGCCAATTGCGCAGTGCTTCGGGCAGCAATCCTTCGTAATGTGGGCCGGGTCTGTCCAGGTGGCCACCGGCGGCGGCGTGGATGCGGTGGTAGTCGTGCAGCATGGAAGGTGCCCGCAGGAACTGGACGGTTCTGACCACGGCGTGCCCGATCAAGTGCGCCAAGGCAAAGCGCGGAAATCCCAGCGCGATTTCAACAAAGACAATGCCAATTTGGGCCATGGTGGCGTAGGCCAACGACGTCTTCGCGTCTACCGAGGCGCGGTGCACAATGGTGGCCAGCAGCGCGGTGACGCCGCCCACGGTGCCCACCGCCACGGCCACCCACGGCGACCGATGCAAGATCGCCTCGGAGCGCAACATCAGATAAGCTCCCAGGTGAACCGAGATGGCCCCGTAAAAGATGGCGCTCGACGGGGTGGGCCCTTCCATGGCGCGCGGCAGCCAGCCGGAGAAGGGCGCTTGCGCCGATTTGCCAGCCGCCGTGAACAGCAACAGCAAGCCGATGGCCGTGGCGGTGGCGCCATCCAGGTGGGCGCCCTGATGGGGCCAACTGCCCGGGAACAGCTTCTTGATGTCCGCCGTATGGGCCAGCGTGTGCATCAGGAAAATGCCCAACAGCATGCCCTGGTCGGCAATCCGGTAGAACGCGAAGACGCGAATGGCATTCCGCACGGGTTCCCGCCGCTCATCGAAGAAGGCAATCAGCAGCACTGACGTGATGCCCACCAGTTCCCAACCGCCTAAGAGGAGATCGAAGGACCCGGCCGAGAAAACCAGCAGCGCGCCGCAGGCATACAAATGCAGCAGGAGAAAGAATCGGAAAAATCCCCGATCCCGATGCAGGTAGCGGGCGGAAAAGACCCCTACCAGTCCCACCAGCACTGTGGTGAGCATCATCAGTGGCCAAGAGAGATGGTCAGCGAAAAGTGAGAGTTCGAACCGGTATTCGCCCGCCCGAAACCAGTCGCCGCCAGAGACTTCGAGGATGTGGACGTTGCGGCCAAACATCATCCAACCCACCGTCGCGCCGACGATGGTCAAGGCGGCATAAACGAACGCCGTTAAGCGTGCAATGAAACGCTCAGGCGGGGTCCAACCGAGCAGCCACCCGAAGGCTAGGAGCAGGAAGGTGAGTCCGGGCGCCGCGACCCAGAAAAGTAGGAGGTCATCTAGCACTAGCGCGCCACCGCTTCTGAGGTGATGCGGGCGACAGGCAAATGTTGACGGTGCCCGTGGTACCAGTCGATCGACGAAGCGGCGTGACCGAGGCGTTCATCGTCGCCGTGGATCGCTTCCCACTGGCCGTCGCCACGGTACATGTGGATGAGTCGTCCGTCGTTGGGATCCATCGTGGCCAGACGGATCCAGCGGTTGTCGAGAAACTCCCAAAGTAGGGGATTTTGGCGGATGGTTTCGAGCACCCGCTGCGGGGTGGTCTCAACGACAAACAGAATCCGCACCGGCTCGTGAATTTCCACCATTTGCCACGGTAACCCGGTGCGGAGATCGCTTTCGTAACCATTCATCACGCCCACCAATCCGGTGACGTTGTGCGGCAGTTTGGTGCCACAGCCATAGCGTTCGTTATCGACGAAGGAGAAGTAGTATTCGAGACTGATGCCACCACACACCGGAATCACCGCGCCGAGGACGCGTGCCAAGCTGCTGTTATCGGGATCCTGGGTGGCATCGTAGGAGACGAGGAAGGCTCGTCGATCGAGGAATAAGCCGCGCGTGCCACTGCGCCGCCCGACTAAGCAAACGGCGTTCGTGCAATGCCCATATTCGGGTCGCGGCTCGGCCAGATGCTCGGCGCGTTCCTGCACATGGTGCAACCCGGTGATCGGCTCGCGCGACGGCCCGGCGGCCTCAAAGCGGCGCGCACGTTCGTGGGCACTGCGGGCGCGGGCTACGTCGAGCGAACCCCGGACTCGCGCTAGGTCGCCTTGATGACTAATCGGCAGCGCGTCCAGGTCGTACAGATCGATGTTGTCGTTACAGGTGTCGTGGTAACCGCCCACAAACCAAGTGTCGTCCGGAATATGGATCTCGCGCTCGCGCAATACCTGCCGCACACCGGGACGATTCGCCATGGCGGCAAAGATGCGGGCATTGGGGCCGCCGCGCCGTCCACCGCAAGCACCACAATCGTGTGCCGACTCATGCGGATTGTTCAGGCTGGTGGAGCCATGGCCCAGCACCACCACCAAGCGGGCCATGCCCTTCCGCAACCCCGCCGGACCCAGTACGCTGGCAACGCGGTCGGCTTTTTCAGCCGTCGTAAAACCGAGCAGTAGACCCTCCGCGGCATCGTGGCTCGCGTCGCTGGAGCGCATAAAAGTGAGTTCAGTGCGGGGTTCCGGCAAAATGCTGTTGTTCAGCCACTCCATCCACTTTCCATACTGCCGGGGGCTCAGCACCCGTGCCGCCAAGGGGAAAATGCTAAAGACTCCCAGGATGGTGGTGCCCAACCAGCCCCGCACCAACGTGCGCGAACTGATGAACGTATGGCGAGCCACGGCAGCCCAGACACGCCGGAACCATTGCCGTCGGCTACCCGCCTCTTCGTACCCGGCCACCGTGCGCTCCGTCACCGCGTGCTGCGGTTTCACCACCACCGGACAGAGCGACACGCCGTGCGCATCGTCGATGCCCGCGTAGTTCATCGCCACCCCAAAGAACCCCGCCGCGCCAAACGTCTCGATCTCCGGGTCAGCCTCTTCGAGGTGCCGGCGGACCGACTCTTCGCGTTCGTCGATACAGAAGAACACTTGGGCGGGCAGGCGCTTGTTCTGCTCTTGCGGCCGCGCGGCCGCGTGCTGTCGCAACGGCAACAAGATCTGGCGCTCGTGTCGCCGTTCGTAGGCGGCATGCCACACTCTTCGGCGCTCCCAATCATCGAAAACCTTCACCGCGCTCCGAAATTCATTCAACCGGCTGGGGCTCCAGGCTCTAACCTCTGGCGCACCTAGCCCCATCAGTTGCGCCACGTCGAACAAAGTCGCCGCTTGCACCAGATGCTCACGGGCCACATCCGCCGTCGTCACAAGCGGCACGCGCCACGCCTTGGGGTCGCCCAAGTGGGCCGCCGTGGCGGTGACGGCCAATAGCAACTTCACCGCCAGAAAGTCCATTAAGGAAGCCGGCAATTGCTCATGCGGCGCGAGTGTGGGTTGGTGTTCCAACTGGTGCATGAGTCCGGCCCAGCCTGGAAGCGCCAGCAACTCGGCCTCCAGGACGTCCGCCCAATCCCCTTCGTCGACGCCCAGGGCTTCGAGCGCGGCGCGAACTGCCGACTCACTCGACTCGCCCCGCAGCCGTCCGATCCAAACCCGCAGATCTCGCAAGGCGTATTCGCGAACCGCCAATGGCTGGCTCAAGATGCTCAAGGCCGCGTTCCAAAAGCCTTCCTCGCGCTTCGGCATGGGCCAGAAGGCCAGCCCTTGGTCGAGATAGGCTCCGGCCAGCTTAATCAACAGCGGGTTGACCACGTCGTCGATGTCTATGCCCCGCAATTGTTTTACGCCATCACGCGGCCGGGTCGCCAACCGGGCGGCTACCCGGTTTGGCGACGTTCCGGCTGGCGTCGCATGCTTGCTCCAGAACTCGAAAAGCGGCTCGGGGCTGGTTCCCGAGAGCGTTTGGCTCGCCGCGACGGGCAAGTCAGGCCGCCATCGCGTGGCCAGGCCGTTCTCCTTCAGTTCCCACTCGATGGTGGAGGCATGGAATAGGCGAATACCAGGCAGAAGCATCGTCCGACGGACGCTAACCTCAATCTGCTCAGTCTCGAGGATCGCTTCCACATCCTCCGGCCGGATCCGGCCTGAGGCCACCAGCTCCCGATAGGCGCGCTCGGTCATGTACGGTTCGGTGTGAAAAAGCCGGGCGGCTTCGAGGACCGCTTTCTCAAATGGCAGGTGCTGAAACGCGTGCAGACTGTTGTGGTGGATGAACACCCCAATCGGCCCCTGGGCTGGCAAAAGGTGCGCCAAGTGACTAAGGATGTGTTCCAGATGTTCGGAGGGAGAGGCTGAGGCGGTTTCCATTTCTGGTATCCCCAGTTTCCCCCGGATCTGTCAAGGAAGCTATCGCCTATCCAGGGGGCATAACGGGCGGATCGTTAGGGGGGCCTGGGAATCCGTTCTGGCACTACCCTGTCGGGGCTATGGGCGAATATCCTGGCGAGGGCCATTCTTGTTCAATAAGCATGTCCACTCCACTCCAACTCCTACCTTCCGGGCCGATTCCCCGCGGCACCGCCGAGGGCTTCCGGAAGTACTGGAAGGACGACCTGTTGTCCGGCTTCCTCGTCTTCCTCATCGCACTGCCCCTCTGCCTGGGCATCTCCCTCGCGAGTGGTTTTCCTCCCATCGCCGGTATCTTCACCGCCATCATCGGCGGCATGCTCACCCCCTTCTTTAGCAATTCAGAACTCACCATCAAGGGCCCCGCGGCGGGCTTGATTGTGATCGCCCTGGGAGCCGTGCAGGCGTTGGGCGCCGGAGACTCGATGGTGGGCTACAAACGTGCCCTGGCCGTGGGCGTGGCGGCGGGCGTGCTGCAAATGCTGTTCGGACTTCTGCGGGTCGGCACATTGGCGGAGTTCTTCCCCGTGGCGGCTGTCCACGGCATGCTGGCCGCCATCGGCGTCATCATCATCTCCAAACAAGCCCACATCGCCCTCGGCGTTTCCCCGCATTCGAAGGAGCCGCTGAAACTCCTTTCCGAAATTCCACACTCGCTCGCTAACCTCAATCCGGAGATCGCCCTCATTGGCTTTATTAGCTTGGCTATTCTCTTTCTTCGTCCGTTCGTGAAGAACAAAATCGTTCAGGCGATCCCAGGCCCGATGCTGGTTTTGATGGTCGCTACGCCCCTCGGCATCTATCTCGATATCTCCCACGAACACCTTTACAATTGGAGCGGCCACCCGTTCAAGATAGGTCCGCAATACCTCGTGCATTTGCCGAACAGTCTCCTGGGTGCCATGAGCTTTCCTGATTTCTCGCAGCTATTCACCGCAGAAAGTTTGAAGTGGGTGATGATGTTTACCCTGGTCGGTAGCCTCGAATCTCTGTTGAGCGCCAAGGCCGTCGATCTGCTGGATCCCTATCAGCGGCGCACCGACATGAATCGCGACCTTCTCGCGGTGGGTGCCGCCAATACGCTGGCGGCGGTGGTCGGCGGGCTACCGATGATCAGCGAAATCGTTCGCTCCTCCGCCAATCGCAACAACGGCGCCAAAACGCGCTGGGCTAATTTCTTTCACGGTTCGCTCCTGTTAATCCTGGTCGCCGCCGTTCCTTCGCTACTCAACCTGATTCCGCTTTCCGCTCTGGCGGCCATGCTGGTCTTTACCGGTTACAACCTGGCTTCGCCGAAGGAATTTCGCCACATGTGGAGTGTCGGAAAAGAGCAACTCGCGGTGTTTTGCGCCACCCTGCTGGCTACGCTCGCCACCGACCTGCTCATCGGAATCGGGGTTGGCATTCTGGTCAAATGCATCATTCATTTGTCTAACGGAGCGTCCATCAAGGCCCTTGCGCAGCCCAAAGCCATCATCGAACTTTCGCCGGATGGCATCCCTACCGTTCACGTCCACGATGCCGCCGTTTTCACCAATTGGATTCCGCTGCAAAAGCAGATTGCTGCCATGTCGGTTCATCCTCATGTGATAGTGGACCTGTCAAAGACTTGCCTGGTGGACCACACCGTGATGAAGAAGCTCGAGGAAATGACCACCGACTGGCGCCTGGAGAATCGCGAACTGATCGTCGTCGGGCTCGATGAGCACGATGCTCTGTCTAACCATTCTCACGCTACCCGGGTCCTCCGGCGCACCTGAGGGTCTTGCCCGAACCGGCCCTGCCGCTCCTGACCTCAGGACGCTCTCCGTCGCCGTTCGCCGCTGAGGTCTTCTTTAATGTCCGGCCAGTGGTATGCCATAGCCGCCGCCGCTCACTCGCCAATGAGCGCGTTGGTGAGTGGTGGCGCCAAGGAGCCGAGCGTATGAGGTAAGCGGGAAGATGATGGTCCGACCGACGACGGGGGTGTCCTCGGTGCAGTGTACGTCACGCACTTGCTCACCGGGTTCGGAAAGCGTTCTTACCATAACGCTCAGAAGATATCGGCGACGGGCATCTCGACCGCCGGTGACTCGGTGCGGAGCACGCCGGTTTTCACTTCGCGCAGGCCCTCGACGGCGGTGGCCGTGTAGACTTGGCGGGTTTCCGGGTCGAGGATCCAGACCGTGCCGACGCCCATTGTCAGATAGTCGTTGATGCGCACCTCCAGACGGCTCATGCGGTCTTCGGGCGAGAGAATCTCGATGCAAAGGAAGGGCGGGGTGGAAGGGACGCGTTGTTTCGGGTCAGCGAGAAAGACGCAAAGATCCGGTATGCGAACCCGGCCCGCAGTGACACGAATGCGAAGCTCAGGAACGACCCTCATCCCCTGAGATTCGTAGTGTGCAAGGAAGTATGCGCCGATTTTTAGCTGCAAGCGGCTGTGATCCCATTCGCCCAAGTTGCGCTCCTCAAGGTCGCCATCGACGAAGTCGCAGTCGGGTTCATAGGCTGTCGCCAGATACTCTTCGAGAGGAACCATCGTACCGGTGGCCATGGTCTTAAACTAGCACGAACGCTTTTCGATAGAGGGATTTGATGGCGTGGACTCACTTCAGTCCGTCGGCGTATCGCGACCCAATCTCATTCTCCGCCGCCGATGGTGTCAGAGACTTTGCCGCTGACCTCACCCACTAGCCACGTACTATCTGTCGCTAAGCCACAGCGTCAGCTGTGGGATGCACATGAAAATATCCCTCTAGGGCGGGCTTCAGCCCGCGGGGAGCCTAAGCTAAGTTCCGACAGAAGGGAGAGCAAGTCGGCGATCTTTCGTTTCCGGTCTGGCAGGCGCGGCTGCAGGGTCATGCGCTCCGGTCTGCTTGCGTGCACAGGCGAAACCGTCTTGCTACGAATGGCCTGCGGTTGGCGAAACGGTCGTGGCCCCCAGGATTGGCTTTGTGGCT